>CAZSOG010000065.1:0-10936 GCA_964607555.1 uncultured Pirellulaceae bacterium
AATTTCTAATTTCTAATTTCTAATTTCTAATTTCTAATTTCTAATTTCTAATTTTTTATTTTTTATTTTCTCACTGCACCGCTCTCCCCGTGCCGCCGCCGACCCCTTCGGTATACTGTACGCCGAGCACGTCCAAGGGGTAGCCACGGCCCAGGTGGCTGATATCCTTCCAGGATACTATGCGAGGCACGGCACCGGTAGCATCAATTATGACTTCGGCCCGCGCCGCGGCCCCACCATCTTCGTAATAACCGACAATTTGCGCACGATAGACATCGCCGCCGGCACAGACGAAGGGCATTAGTTTCTTCATTTGGTCCAGGGTAACGATCCCCTCCATCATGATCCACGACTCGTTATCCTGGTCGGACGAGTCATTTGTTTCGTCGAGTCCGGTATAGCGTTGGGCCAGAATCTGCTCGACCATGTCAGCGTCCATGCCGGGTATCCCCTGGAGAATGGCGCGCGGAGCCTGGTTGATGTTGATCCGACCGGGAATGGTTTTTGCCGGATTAATCGTGGTATTATCCATCAGCACCGGCAGGTAAACGGCCATCGAGACGGGATCGTTTGGGAACGCGGCCGCGACGACGGTCGGCTTGTCATCGCCGCCGTTGTTTATCTGCACTTTCTTGCCGATCAAGTCGAGTACCTGGGTCAATTTGGTCTTGCCTTGTTGGGTGAGGTCGAGATCGCCGACGGTCCCGATATCGGTACCCGAGTCACTACCGTCGTAGGCACCAAATTGGCGATACGCGACAATGAACTTCGCCCAATCCTCGTTCAGACGTTCGGCCAATGAATCGTAGAGCGTTTCGAGATCATCGGAGTTGAGATCGATACGCGGCTCGCCATCGGCGTTCACATTGTTTTCGGCACTGGACAAGGTAAGATAGCCGGCCCAGCCACGGTCCATGGACCCCGAGCTCATAATGTCGCCGGCGCTCGTATCCGTACTATCGGTGGTATCCGCCGAGGCGTCACCGGTGGTGCCGCTGTCGCCGCCTGTTGTCGTGGTGCTTGTCGAGGCGACCGAGCCTGTCTGCAGGGGCGCGAGCATCTCGGCTGTTTCGGTCTCGTTTGGGTCGATGGTGCCGTTGCGATTCGTATCGGCACCGAACAGCAGTTCGGGCGTGATGTCGCGCACCAGCAGCAATTCTTCAACCGTATCCAGCGGACCATTCTTGGCCGCGTAGGGTGGATCGAGTCCCATGTAATAATCCGACTCGGCGCCGAAGTCTCGCGGGTCGTCATCTTCGTCAATCCAATCGAGGATCGCGTCCGCGATATCTTCGGTCATCCCCGGGAGGCCCATCAGCAAGTCGCGGCCGGCGTTTTTCTGTGCTTTGTCCAGCAACAGGAGTGCATTGAGATTGACGCGAATCGACTCATCCTCGAGCCCGTAGCGGGTACCGACCAGGTTCCCCTCCTCGTCCATGATGGGGGCAACGACCGTGAAATCAGCACGGTCGACCAGACTCTCGCCAAGCACGACCGGGATTGCCTGGAAGAACGCGGGGTTGTCGTACGCGCCACCACTCTCCTGACGCGTCGCCTTATCTTGCATCAAGAACAACCGCACGGCTTCGGCGCCTGATTCCAACAGTTGCTCGGCCTGGCATTGGCGATTGGCGATCTTCGCGGCACTTCGGTAGGTCACCATGAGCGAAGAGAACGTATAGGCCGCCAGCGTGAGCATGGCGCAGACGATCAGCACGACGATCAGAATGACGGCCCGGCGCCGCGCCGACCCGACGCGGCGGCGTGCTTTGTGTTGTGTTAACATTCCACGATACATTTCAATTGGTTCCTGGCGGCATTTCACAATCCAACGGCGTCCAGACCCTCGGCACTGACCGAACCATCGTCTTCACACGCGTATGGCTGCGCGACCGGAATTCGCACAACCAACGAAACGATCTGATCGGGCACCTCCTGCTCGGTTGGATTCGCGGAAGAGAACATTGACTGGATCCCCAGCGCCTGCGTCTGAACTTCCGGCATGAGTGACAACGTGATCCGCACGGCCAAAGGCAAGCCGCCCATCTCCTCGGAATCCCATTCGGTCGTCCACTGCGTCCCATCAAAATATGAGAATTCCAGGTCCGTGACTTCCGGAGCAATGACGTCACCGAACTGGTCCAGCGACGTGACATTTCCGCTTTCCGATGCATACATGGTTACCTGGCGGTCCAGCACGCGTCGTACCAATCCACCCTGGTTCGGGTCCGAGCCAACGGTCTGCGTTCCCGGCACGTTCGTCGATCCGGGCTGGCGCACGTAGTAAGCCACCGTCTTCAGATCGCTCGGAATGTCGCGGATGCTACCCGGCGTGCCCGACGAAATCAACTGCTGAAATTCATCGACGCGCGGCAGGCGGCTGATATCGACCTGCAATTCAAACTGGTTGCCGTACAGACCGGGAGTCGGCGGTAGCGTGTCGGAGTCGGCGATATCGGTCGAGTCGGCGGACAACGCGGAATCGTCCAATCCGAGGTCCGCCGCGGCTTGTGTCAGGTCCCCCAGGTCGGCTCCCGAGTCTTCCAAGGCGCCCGTCGCGTCGCCCGCAAGACTCTCGACCGACGCCATGTCACCGGCCGTTGACGAAGGTTGAATGGCGCTCCGTAAATCGCGTGCGATGCGGGTCAGAATGGCCCGTGCCAGCTGGGCCCGCTCCACCTCCGCTTGGCGCGAATCGAGCATCCGTAGATGCACATCGACCGCCATGCCGATCAGACCGAGCAAGACCGAGGTCAACGCCAATGCCAACATCAATTCCAGCAACGTCAAGCCACGTCGTCTGGGCGTCCGCGGCATCGTTGGGAACGCGTCTCGTGACGCGTCTACGTGACGGTCAGGGATTACAAACTGCGTATGCGCCGGCGTGCCAGCGTTCATCGTTTCGTTCCTCCCGTGGGCGGTGCGCTGCCTCCACTCGACGACGATCCGCCGGCAGACGATCCGCCGGCAGATGTGCCCGAATCCGCGCCCCCTGATCCGCTATCCGTGGACCCGCTGTCGGTGGATTCGGCCGCGGCGTCAGCCTCCGCCGCGGCCGCTTCCAAGTCACTTTCCACTTGCGGATCGATCATCCAGCGGACCAGTGTAAAAGAGATGGGGTCCGCGGCTTGATCCCCGAGCGATTCTTGCACGCTGATCATCACGGCCAACATGCCTTCCTGGCCGGCCTGATCGACTTGGACCGTGTACTGCCACGAATCGCCGTTGTCATCGATCTGTTCACCTTCGGTGGATTCCGGCGTGACCGTGCCACTGGTGATCTCCGCCATCATCGATTCGCACACCAGTTGTGCCGCCGACAACTGGGTGGTACTGCGTCCGGCGCGCGCGCCGGAGCGGATGATCTCGCCAAGAATCGCCAGTGTACCGGCGAGGATCGTGATGGCGAGAATCACCTCGAGTAACGACATGGCGCGACGGCGTCCCCGCGCGACGGGAAGCGGCGTGCAACGCACATGCTTACTGCAATTCAGTCGACGTTTGGATTGCCTGTTCAACTTGTTGCCACTCCTCGGCGGTCATCAGCGGACTGACCTTGGCCGTTCCGGTCAAACCGCGTAGGGTCACGCGGACATACATTGTCTGCTGGTTACTCAGCGACACTTCGGCATCGGATGTCGTGCCGTCCGGATAGAACATGATCGGCTCGCTACCGCCCGTCTCCATGGCGAGCGTGCCCTGCGTCTCCTGTTCAATCTGCACGGAACGGGTGTCCGACTTAACGATCCCGCCCACCAGGATCACGCCGTCGGGCAACTTGCGGTTTTTATCCGTCTGGATGCCCGGCGCGGTCATGGAGGGATCGATCGGCACGCGACTTTCCGAGCTCAGAGGCGGCGCCGTGCCCGCGCCGATCGGTCCCATACTGGAATTCCGCAGATCGCCTTCCAGATAATCCTGTTCCGTGTAGTAAGGCTCGATACTGAACGTGCTTTCGCCCGGCACGAACCGAAACATCTGAATCTGGCCGGTCTTCATGGCGCGGATGCGCGCCTTGGTCCATTGGACACGCACCAGATCGCCCGCCTTGCGCAGCTGAAAATTAGCGAACGGCCCGCGCATGGCCGGCAACGACAACGCGCCAATCATAACGATCAGAGCCAGTACCAACATTAATTCCAGCAGCGTCATGCCACGCCGCCGCGCGGACCGGCCTGGTCGCACGGAAGTCGTCAAAGGCTGGGCATGGCACATGGTCAATGGATCAATCCTCCACGGCAAACTAGCCGGAGACCGTCCCGATATCATCGTCGGTACCCGGCTGTCCATCCGGGCCCGCCGAATAAATCTGGTAGGTTGCCGGCCCCTGGAGCTCGTAAATATACGCATTCCCCCACGGGTCCAATGGGATGTCCTTGCGGAGATACGGTCCGTGCCATTTCGTCGGATCCACCATGTCCGCCGGCGGCGTCCGGAGTGCTTCCAGGCCTTGCTGCGACGTGGGGTACGAGCCAATATCCTGCTGGTACATTTCCAGAGGGAGCTCGAAATTGCTGATCTGCGCCTGGGCCGTCTTAATCTTGCTGCTGACCAGGACGTTCGAGAAGTTCGCCACCACCAGCGATCCCAAGATAACGAGAATCGCAAGGACCAGCATTACTTCGATCAGCGTGAAGCCACGTGCCCGGCGGCGTCGAGCGGACCGATAGCGTTGGGTTTGAAACATCGTTGGTCTCCTCTATTATGGTTCTCTTTTCGTGTTGGTTACCTATTCCACAAAATTGTCATACGGTTACCCGCCCCGCGTGTGGATCGGTTCCCGCCGTGGTCCGGGGAATCGGTCGTACCTCTTTCACGCCAGGTTCCATGGTCGCGTCTAAATCGTGCTGCTCATCTTAATGATAGGCAGCAGCAAGGCGATGACAACGCACAGTACGGCACCGGCAAGAACCAAGAGCAGTATCGGTTCGAGCAAGCGCACGGCCAACTCCAGACGCCGCGCGGTCCGTTTCTCCAATCCGTCGGCAATCTCCACGAGCACCTTGTCCAGCGTGTTCGACTCCTCGGCGACGCTAATCATTTCCACCACGGTCACCGGGAAATGGCCCGATGAACCGAGCGGTCCGGCGAGCGATTCGCCAGCCGAAATATTTTCCGAAGCCTGCTGAATCGCGTCCGACAGGACGCGGTTCCCCGCCGCTTCGCGGGCGATATCCAGCGATTTCAGGATCGGCACGCCGTTGCGTAAAAGCGTGCCCAGGACGCGGCAGAACCGGGCCACCGCGAGGTTCTCGAAAATCGGGCCCAGCAACGGGATATTCAACTTGATTCGATCACGCATCAACCGCCCACTATCCGTTGCCAAACGCGCCTTCAACAGGACGCCAACGCCGATCAACCCCAACAAAATAAACACACCGAATCGTTGCAGGGAACCACTGAACGCCAAGAGCCAGTCGGTCATGATCGGCAGTTCTCCCCGATCTCGTAACTGTTGAAACAACTCGCCGAACTTCGGTACAAAGAAGACGATCAGACAGAGTACGATCGTTCCGCCAATCACCGACAGGAACACGGGGTATGCCAACGCCCCCACGGTTTGACTCTTGAGATCCTCCTGTTGCTCGGTGAACTGCGCGACACGTTCCAGCGATTCTTCGAGGAACCCGCCCTCCGTTCCCGCACGGACCAAATTGACGGCCATTTCGCTGAACACGCGTGGGAACCGGGCCATCGTGTCCGCCACGGCCTCGCCCTGTTCCACGCGGTCACGAACCTCGCCCAACACACGCGTCAGCGTCGGATTGGACGCCTGCCGGCGCAATACGTCGATCGCCCGCAACAGCGGTACACCACTCCGCAACAGCGAGGCAAGCTGCGCGTAGACGACCGCCATCTGCTGGCCCTTGACCCGACTTCGCGACCGCCGCGCCCGGGGCTGTTCGTCGGTGACCTCGATCGGAAACAGCGATTTGCCGGCAAGGATATTGACGACCTCGCGCGCGTTGGTCGCCGTCACCGTCCCGTTGACTCGCTGGCCCGAGTTATCACGTGCAACGTAAGCAAATTCTGGCATGGCAGACACGTCCGAGGGATGAAGGCGTCACTCTAGTATTTCGAGAACACAAAGAATCTGTTACAAGACCCTCTTGAATACACACGCAAATCCATGTGCTGGACTTGCCCGTCCGTCGAAGCAGCGGATAGACGCCCTGCCGAGTCCGTTACGGGCCCAATGATAAGATCCACGCGGCAGGTTCTATCGTTTCTTCACCAGCAATTCCTGGTCTCCCTTGGTGATCCGGGCGATCTCGTCGACTGAGGTATCCCCGTGTATCGCCTTGAGCCAGCCGTCATCGCGTAGGCCCCGCATGCCTTTCTCCGCGGCCATCTTCTTGAGCGCCCATGTACTGGCCCGATCATGGGCCAACTGCCGGATGTCGTTGTCGGTCACCATCAGCTCGTAAATCCCGAGCCGTCCGCTGTAGCCGGTGTGCCGGCACTCGCGGCAACCGACCTTGCGATACAACGGTTGATCGCCCAACTTATCGATCGGAAAATCAGGCGGCAGCTCGCCCGGAGCCGGGCGATATGGCTCCTTGCAATGCTTACAAAGACGGCGGATCAAGCGCTGGGCCATGACCGCTTCAAGCGTGCTGGCGACCAGGAACGGCTCCACGCCCATGTCCGCCATGCGCGTGAAGGCGCCGGCGGCGTCATTCGTGTGTAACGTACTGAAGACCAGGTGGCCAGTCAGAGACGCCTGGATCGCATGTTCCGCCGTCTCCAGGTCGCGGACCTCTCCGATCAGCACGACGTCCGGATCATGCCGCAGGATGTTACGTAGCGTCGTGCCGAATGTCAGGCCGATCTTGTTGTGTACCTGAATCTGGTTGATCCCCTCCAACTGGTATTCGACCGGGTCTTCCGTCGTGATGATCTTGATGTCCGGCCGGTTGATTTCAATCAGCGCGCTATACAACGTCGTTGTCTTGCCGCAACCGGTCGGACCGGTCACGAGCACAATACCGTGTGGCAGCTGGATAATTTCGCGGAAAAGATCGTACGTGTCAGGCTCCATGCCGAGCGATCTCAGATCGAATTTCATCGCGCCTTTGTCGAGAATACGCAGAACCAGGCCTTCCCCGTGGATCATGGGGATGACCGACACGCGAACGTCGATTTCGCGGCCCTGAACACGTAATTTGATGCGCCCGTCCTGTGGCAGTCGCTTTTCGGCAATATTCAGGTGGGCCATGATCTTCAGACGGCTGATGATCGCTAACTGAAATCGATTGATCTCCGGTGGCACCGGCTGGGGTTGCAACGCCCCGTCAATGCGGTACCGAATTACCAGCCCCGATCCCTGCGACTCGATGTGTACGTCACTGGCACGCGTCTCGATTGCTTCCAGCAAGATCTCATTGACCAAGCGAACAACGGACGCTTCCTGGGCCATTTCCGATAGCTCGGATCCATCGGTTTCAATTTCCTCGAGCAATTCGACGTCGTCGTCCCGAACTTGCTCCAACAGACCCTCCACCGTCTCGCTGCCGACACCAAGATGTTTCTTGATCAGCTTGGTGATCTCCACGCGACTGGCCAATACGGGCACGACCGACAACCCGGTCGCCGCGCTGACTTCGTCGATGGGATAAAGGTCGAACGGGTCGCTGGTGGCGACCACCAGCTGACCGTTGTCACGACGGATGGGAAACAAGGACTGTCGATGAATCAACTTGTGGGGAAAGCCCTCCAACAGCGACAGATCAACGTCCACATCCCGCAAATCGACATATTCGAGTCCGGTTTCCTCACCCAGCGCCTGCAACGCATCCTCTTCCCGCACCAAGCCTAGCGCAACGGCCTTCTCGACCAACGACGCGCTATCGCCGTTGCCGTTTCGCATGCGATCCAACTGGTCCTGGTCCAGCAAACCGCGTCGTACTAGGATGGTTCCCGCATCCATACCGAGTGTAATCTCCATTAATTCGTTACTCATTCTCTGTTTCTGTGCGTGTCGTCCAGTTGCGTGGCGCGTGCCGTGCGTGACGGTACACCCTTGCTCGGCAACTTGCGGTTCGATATGCCGCGGATGCCCGTCAGTCGATGCCTGCACCAACCAGTGTTGGTTCTCGCGCGATGGTGTTTGGGCGTGCTCATCATATGGGGTGGCACGTGTCCGGCTCTCGCGCCGACCGCAAATCTCGCTCCGCGCCATGCACGGTGCGCCGGACCCTACCCGCAGGTAAACCGACGCGACTACGACACGCTAGGATCTATTGTAAACGATGCCGGACAAACGCGTAGTGTATTTCCGGGACGGGCTTGCCTCTTTTTAACCCAACTTCCACGCGCGCTCGCCGACCGGTCCCGGTTGATCGACACAACCAGGACCACCCGACCAGTTCAAAGTCTTTTGGTATTTCTCACTTCGATCAACCACCGCGTCGCGGGCGGCCGCTGCCCCGGCTACCAAATGCCGCGCGGCCACCAGCACCCCCCCCACCAAACTGCGGACGTGGTTGCTCTTGGAACTCAAATGGAGCGCCTACCATATCCTTCAGCTTCGCCTGCTGCTGGGGGGTAAGGCTCTTGAGCAACTGGTCCTGCGCCTGTTTGCGCAACTCCGCCATTTTCTTGCGGAGTTGATCCTCGATTTCCTTCGCCTTCGCTCCGATCTTCTGCTTTTCCGATTCTGAAATCCCGAGCTCACCGGTCAGCTTCTCATCCCGAAGCAGAGCACTCACTCCACCTCGCAGACGCTGCTGCAATGCAAGCTGTTTGAGACGCTTTGCTTGATGCGGAAGCAGAATATCGTCGACCTTCTTCTGGATTCCCTCCATCATGCCGCGGATTTTTGCCGTGCGCTGCTCCTGGGAAAGATTGCGCAGTTGCGAAAACAAGTCGCGCATGCCATTCCTCTGGTCTTCGGACAGTTTCTCGAGATCTTTGACTTGGTCTGGGATCAAATCAAGCTCTTTCTGCACGTCCGGACGCCGCAGCAGGCCAAGCTCCGAAGCACCCACGCCAAATCCGCCCATCATCATGCCGCCGGGGCCGCCGCCACCGGGCCGCCGCCCACGCTGGGCCTGGGCCGTCTGCATCGTTGCAATGATCATGAGCACTGCCGCAACGCCGGTAAGAACTCCGTGCCATCGTCTCATTGTTTTCTCTCCCTTGGACTGATGAATCATATCCTCGTTAACTTACGCACATCTTATGCCCTCAGGTATTGAACCCATGACAAGGCAAAGGGTTTCGGCGATTATAGCCGCCGATCCTGGCCGGCCGGGGCTGCCAGCCAGGGCTCCTCGGTGAACCGGCCCCAAAACCGCGTTTCAAATGCCTGCCAAGGCATTCCACGGCACATCCTTACGCCGAAGGCGTTACACAAAGAGAATCGCAATCCGCTACACCGCCCATCAGCTCGACGCGCAACAAAATTCTCTGCAACGACTTAGCGTTTTTCTACAGCCCACGGTCAAAGTCGGTTGCGATAGGCAACGCTACTGCCCCCCGGTAGATCTTAGCATAAATAGCCTGATAGAGGGGTCATTAGCCAGCAGCGAAGACGCGATTTGAATTCCGGTGCTGAAAAAAAGGCCGGAACACCATTTGCGCGGCTTCCCATTCGTAAGATTCGTGGTTCCGCTTCGCAGAAAGATTGGGGTTGACACCCGAGGGACCTGATCCGGTTTTCATGCCGTTTGCGAACCGTCAGACATGTGGACTTTCCAGGGGTCCGTCGAAGCGCCCTGGCCGAAGGCCATATTCATCGTAGCATTGGGCTCCACAATATTGTGGCAAGCCGCGAGTGGGACAATTACTGATGCGCCGGCCCTTGCGGAGCGGCGAGTAGCCTGGTGTCGTCATGGCTCGGACGCGTGATTTCCTCGGCGAGGACTTCGATGCGCGGCGCGACGCGGACGATTTCGCACGCGCGTTGCGGCACGTCGCGGCGCCCGCCGCGACGGCGCTGAATAATGCGATTCAATATGAGAAGCGTCCCGTTCCTGACCACTCTCGCGCGGCTGGCACGCACACGCTATTGGTTTCAGGCGGGCCACCGCGGCAAGACGGCGCTGATTCTGCTGGTCCTGGCCGCTGCGATCGGTGCCCTGTTTTCAATTCCGACCGACTTCTCGATACAGGCCGACGGTACGCTGCAGCCAGTCGTTCGCCGGCGCCTGTTCGCGCCGGAAGACGGGGTCGTGCGGCGTGTGGTGGTGAAGCACGCCCAGCGGGTCGCCGTGGGCGAGCGTCTGCTGGAGCTCGCCAAACCCGATTTGGCGCTGACGCTGATCAAGGTCGCCGGCGATTTACAGACGGCACGGCAGTTGCTGCAATCGACCGGCGCGAAACGCTTTCTGGCGGAAAAAGACCGCACCGTGACACGCGACGAAAAGAACCAGCTCGCTGCGGAACAGGAACGTTTCAAACAGCAGGTTGCCAACCTTCAGGAACAGCAGAAGTGCCTTCAGCGTCGCATGCGCGGACTGGTGATCCACAGCCCGATGCGGGGAACCGTGTTGACATGGGATGTTGCCGAACAACTCAAGACGCGGCCCGTGACGCGCGGCCAACAATTACTTGCCGTCGCCGACCTGGACGGACCGTGGATCCTGGAGTTGCAAATTGCCGATCGTGATGTTCAACACGTGCTGCGAGCGCGCCGGGATCACCCGTCGGCGTTGCCGGTCACCTACCGGCTCGCGACGCACCCTCAGGAAACCTACCGTGGGCGGGTTTTCGAGATCGCCGCGCGCAGCGAACTGCTCGACGGCAGCCACCCAGCCGTGCGGATGACGGCCACGATCGATGCCGCGGCGCCGGCCACGTTACGGCCCGGCGCGGAAGTCGTCGCGAGGAGTCGTAAGTCGAGACAGATGCAAGGAAACGGGCAATTCGTCTGCGGAACATATTGTGAATACGTGAGCACGGACGAATTGTCCTTTGACGCGGCAGATGGCCG
>CAZSOG010000066.1:0-10886 GCA_964607555.1 uncultured Pirellulaceae bacterium
TGGAAAACCGACCTACATGTGCCGCCCACCTGGTGATCGGGCGCCGTTCCATGTCTAGGTTTGGGGCGGCCGCGGACGTGCGCCGGGCGGGGCATGGGTTCTGGGTTTGCGCGCGGTCGGTTCGGAGAACCGACCTACCTGTGCCGCCCACCTGGGTATCGCATCGATGCGATCGCAAACGGCGCGTCTGCGACGTTGGTACAGAAAAGTCCGACGCTCCCCTCCACGCACGGGATTACGGAGGGAAGCGTCTTCACTTGCGTCACTCGATCATGCGGCGTAAGAGAACCGCGCGGTCCACGTTGTGGTTCTCGCCCGGCTCGAATCCGACCGGAATCGAACGATCGATAATGTAGAACGCGCGGTGGCGTTTGATCGTGCCCGTGTCGGTCCCGAGTTCTTGCCCCAGGCGGAAACCGTCCGGATGGGCCGAGTCCACTCCGGTTGGACTCGCCGGGCTGCCGGGGTTCGGTTCGACTTCGAAATAACCTAGCGTCAGCCAGACCGCGTAGGCGTTGGAATTCGTGCTCAACATGTTGCCAAGACGCTCCAGACCTTGAAATCGAAACGCGGGATTACGCAACGTGTTGTTGGTCGCGTTCGTCGACTGGTAGTTGAGCAACGGATTGGGACCAGTCGGTGACTTACGCAGTAGCGTGGCTTCCACGCCAACCTGTCGATGGGCGGGGATCGGATCCAAGCCAGCGTCACCGGCCGCGCGGAATGGGATGGCGAAGCGTGTCGGATAGGTCGGATCGAGACCGTACAACGTGCCCCCATAACCTTGGCGAGTGAGCATTAACGCTTGGACCACGCCAGGATTCAAGGTTGGATCCATGAACGGGAACCCCTTCATGATCCCTTCGAAAATATGCATATCAAAAATTGTGTTGATGTTCACGCGTCCCGGATCGCGAAACCGCGACAACCGGTTGAATGGCGGCCGGTACGTATCCGCCTCGACGCCGGACGCGGCGGCCGCCAACGGGTTGAACCACCTGTCCGTGCCCACGTAGGGCGATGGCATGCCGACATAATCGAAGAGTGCGTACAGATGGGCCGCCTGATTGGTCGCCGGGTCGGTGGCGAAAAAGTTCAACAGATACGTCGGCGTATCTCTTGGTGGCGAGTCCGTTGACCGGAACAGGTACAGCTGCGTGCGTGCATACAGGTTCGCGGCCGCGTTCAATGAATGCTCGTGCGTCAGCCGCGCGGGCGAACTGGCCGGTACCATCATCAGTTCCAGAGGCGTCGCGTACGGTCGATTGTTCCACGTGAGCCATGGAAACGGCGTCAGCGGCGCGCCGATATACTCCGGTTGCGGCGCGGTGGCGGCGGTCAACGTCGCGCCAACCGGGTGGATATTCGGGGCGGCCGGCCCATACGTTTGATTCAAGTAACCCAACGACTGAATCATATTGAAGTCGAAATAGGGTTGATCGGGAGCCGGCGTGTTCAATACGGGGGACGTGCTCGGTGGCTGCGTGTCGACGCTCCATAAATCAAAGTTCGCCGGGCCACGTTCGCGCGTTTCAAACGCCGGAGCCGCGGGGGATGGATCATCCGGATCCAGCGAACTGTTGTCCTCGCCATTGAATACGGTTACGTCGATCGGCATCCAGTCAACGGTAATGTACTTATTGACGGGGAAATGCGGATCGTGCTCGGGGTTCGGCGTAACGCCGTCCGGCAAATAAGGTTCCGGATTCCAGGGCAATGTCGGGTCGGCCAACCGTTGCAGGAATGCCGTTTTGTAGTCCAGCGTCGTATCGGTATCTAGAATACTGTCCTCTTTCAGCGGACGGTTTGGCCGGCTGTCGAACGGCGCGTCAGGCAGGAAGCCCGTGACGTTGTCGAAGTCATGGTACGCATCATAGGGAAAACCGTTCGCGGCACTCAAGGGTGACGTCGGCTCTCGATAGTAATGATCCAGCGGTACGGGTTCCGTAACGCTAATGCCGATCCCCATGGGGGCCGTGTCACGGACGTTCGACCATGGCAAAGGCAGACTGGCATCGGTCGGCGGATCGGCCGCGCAGACCATTGTCTGAGCCGGCAGGATCAGGGCGTTGGCGCTTGGCGCCGTCGCAGGGGTTCGGTCCGTGTTATCCACTTGGAAAACCTGCACGCCGGTTGGCGTTAGCTCAATTCGCTGATTCCCTGGCAGATAGTCGGGCGGGTCGTTCGGGGTGACCGGAATACGCGACCCGACGAAGGTCTCGAGCCGTGGTCCGACGACCGCGTAGCTCGAGGGTTTCACTTGCGCGCGGGCCGCGCCGCTCCGATTCCAGTAGATTCGCTGTGCCTCGTTCAGCGGTAAGCCGAGCGTGGCCGGATCAATACTCGTGAACCAGACAAACCGTTCCAGATCGAGAACATCTTGCGGGTTGGGCGGGGCGGCCGGTGCCGGCGGAAAGACGCTCATGTTCGCCGGATCGAAGGACGTCGTGTCCGGTTTGTTAACACGCCGCTGCAGCGGACTCTCGATCGGGCCGCCCGGGGCGCCCGCATGATGCGAGCGGCTGATTCCGACACGCCATACGGGAACTCGTCGACTGCCAACCGACGGATTGCTGGCCGGGGCCATGCGCGCCAGATCAAGGAAGGTCTCGCCATTGCCCGTGTTGATATTGTACAGTTCACGCGGAACGATCGGGTTGTTCTCGTTGCGGTTGCGCGTGCAGTAAAATTCGAGATACAAGGATCCCTGCGGAATGCGATACTGGTCCATATCGTCGTCCGCGTTGTTGGTGTCCGTCAGTTTCCGCCCAGTCGAATCGAGGTCCGTGTCCTTCACGCGGCGATCGTGGAACGCGAAAGTCTCGGTTAACAGAAGGTCGGGATACTCGCAGCCCCAGACGACGCGCCGTTGCGCGTTCGTCCGGTCGTCCGTATCATCGGACCCGGACCAACCCCGTTCGCCCAGATCGTCCACCAGTCCATTGCCGTTGTCGTCCACGCCGGCACGGCCCCAGGCGCCGTCCGGTCCGAAACTCGGCCGCGCGCCCAAGTCCCCGTCGGTGCACCAACCGTCAAACGGGTTGATGTCATATTCAAACGGCGTCATGATCGCGTCCGAATCGCGGAAATCGATCGCGTTGATCGCCCACTGGGCCAGTCGGCGCGCCGTCAGCTCGCGGCGTTGCGCCTGGCTTAAGCCGGCCTCGGTGACCGGCTGAATGTAACGCTGGTCCGCCAACAGCATCAACAGACAGTATAGATGGCGTGCCAGAATCTGCCGGGAGTCGGCAACCGCGATCGGGTCGTTGTTCCGCGGACTGTATGCCACGGATCGAAACGGAGCGGGCACGGTCGGCGCCGTCCACGCGGGTTGCCCGGCGGCCGATTCCAGGAACTCGTCGACGACTTGGTTCCCGTTATCATCAATGCCGTTGCCCAGCAGCCGGTTGATATTGAGGCGTTCGCCATGGGCCAATTCGAACGGAATCAGTTTGTTTATCTCGATCGGGACGCGGCCTTCCGGTACTCCCGCAGCACGCAATTTCGCGTGATATAGACCGACCAGGTTCGGCATATCGACCACGTCGTCCGAGCCGGGCCAGCCACGTTCGCTCGCATCGTCAGGTGTTCCGTTTTGATCGTCATCGACACCGGCGACTCCCCAACGGTGGTCACGGCCCGGAGTCCAGTTGCCGATCAGTGCCTCGGGCCCCGCGCCCGGTGTTCGGAACAACTGGGGCGCGAAACCGGTCGGCGCCGGGATGTAACTGCTCAGCGTCGTCACCAGCTCGCGGCGCTGCCGCGCCGCGAACGTATTGGGCGCGACGCCCGCCAGCCGCGACGGCAAGCCCTGCACATCGATGTCGTTGAATCGTAGCAATCGTTCCAGCTCGGCCACGGTAAACGGGATGTCCCGCGGCCCTTCGTCCCCGTCCCCGTTTTGTGCGAGCAGGAATTCATAGGGATCGTTCAGTGTTTCATGGTTCTGGCCCATGTAGACGCGAAACGGCTGGCCCAGCGGGTCGAGTCCGACCGCGCCGAGTCCGCGCGTGTCCGGCTGCGTACCGTACGAACTGAACTGTAACGCGTAGTAGTTGTCTGGGAGCCCGGGGTTCTTGATGGCGCTCAGCGGATCATCGATCGCGTTGTTGCGGCCCGGGAAGATCCGATCCAATCCGTTGCGCATTTGGATCAATCGATTGGCTTCCAGGCCCGCTTGGGGAGTGCCGAAGAACGCGGCGCCCAAGTGAATTTCCGCCGGCCCAACGCCCAAGCCGCGTGGCAGAACCGGATTCGCGCCGCCGGCGAAAATCCCGGCAACCGGCAATAAATTGAATATCCCCGCAGCCGCATTGAATGCCGTGTAAATAGAAGGCGGTGTCGGACCAAATGTCGCCGGATCCATCTGGACCAACTGGCCATGGGCGTTCAAATTCAAACGCCCGTCGAGGTCCTTGCACAGGATTGCGACCAGCGGCTTGTAGCGGTGCCCGTCTGGCGAGGTTCGGATCGGCAGGCCGGGATCGATCCAGATGCTATCCGTGATGCCATCCCCGTCGTTGTCCACATCCCAGGTCGCGTGGATCGGATTCGTGGGATCGTTGATCAAGGCCTGGGTCAGTGCAAGGTCGTTCAACAGCACGTCGTCCGAGCCATTTGCCCCCTTTTCCGTCCAGTCGTCAACCGTGCCATTCTGATCATCATCGACTCCCGAACGTCCCCACCGACCATCGGGTCCGGGGCTCCAGTCGCCCACGAACGCGGGATTACCGCCCGTGAAATTCGGGTGGTCCCAGGGCATGGGGCGAAAGACAATCTGGCGGCGAAAATCGCGCCAGTTCGGGTTATTGGCGGGCAGCCACGAGCTGGCCGGCTGATTGACCCAATAGTTGACCAGCGCCGGGCGATGCAGACTCGGAATAATCTGGCTCGGATTCGCTGCTGCCGGCGGCACCATGGCCAGCATCATATTCTGATAGTCGGGCGCATCATAGCTTTCGTCGGCCCCACCCACGTTGGCCGCAACCCGCGTTGGAATCGGATACATGCCGAAGTTGGGTAACAGGGCCGTCGGATGAGCCACGTCGTCCGATCCCGACCAACCCGATTCCCGCCAATCATCCGTAATGCCATTTCCGTCATCATCCACCCCGGCGTTGCCCCAGCCACCGTCAGGGCCCGGATCGAACGTACGCGCGTCCAGATTGCGGGATGCGGGCTCGGGCATGTACCCGAAACCGGTCCCATTGAACGGATGACCGTTGATCAGGAAATGGTCACCCGAATTGGGCAAGACCGGCAGGGATCGATCCGACTTGAACACCTCCGCGCGCACCACGACGATATCATCGTTCACGAACGTGGCCGGCAGGCCAAACGTGGGCGCCTCGCGTCCCATGATGGCCGGATTCCAGAGCCGCTCGCTGATATCGTCCGTCGCTCCGTCATTATCATCATCGACGCCCGATCGGCCCCAGCGGCCGTCGGCACCTGGTTGAATCGAGTAGGCGACAATGCGTGTGCTGAGCCCGGTCGCCGGGCCATCGAGCATCGTCAGCACGCAACCGGTGTAGGCTTGAAAGTCGGTCGAGAGCGTGCGACCAAACGGTTGCTTCGGGTCCACCAGCGCGCCGAATTCCATCCATTCGCCGTTCATGCGCAGCGTGATCGGGTGACGCGCGCCGAGGTCGACCACGCCGCGCACGCCGTCGTTGCCGTACAGATCGCGCAGCAGGCTATGGCCGAACAGGACGGTCTTGGCCGTCGTGTCCCGGAGTACCTGGTACATCACGCGATCCGCCAGTTGCGCGGGCGGATCGCCATACAGATCACTCTTCGCCGCTTCCTCGGCCGACCGCCGATACTGGCCGGAGATCAAAGCGAACGTCACGCCGATAACGACCAGAAGGGTCAGCAGCGTCAGGATGATCAGCAGAACAACACCGCGTTTGGGTTTCCTGTGTCGGGCCATCTTCTTGGCCTCCTTCGTAACATGTGTCGCACGCCGCCGCGCGGCATCGGCACTCGAGTCATCGCCACTCTCTAATCCAAAAACCATGCGTGCTGATCCCGCTCACAGTGTCCACAAGGACGAGCTTTCAATCCGAATTGTCTTTTCGAAAACCGCGACCACGCCGCGGGGAATTGTGATCTGCGTGCCCAGTGGCCGGTGCGGCAAGGAGTATAGTGTATGCGTGAAATCCCAATCCGGTCCGACCAGCGTGACATCGCGTATCCAGACGTTGTTGGCCGTGTCAAACACCGGCTCTTCGTCAACCGCCGCGACACGATACCAGCGGTGAATCTGCACGCGTCCCGCGGGGACGCTGGCTCGTTTTTCGGCGGACAGCATGACCCATTGGCCTTGCCGCAATTCCAAGTCATCGGCCGGCCGGCCCACACGCGTTGACAACTGCATGTCACCACCACCCAACGCCGGCGCGCCGTTATAGAAGGCCGTCACGCGCGCCACGCGCTCGTTGACGGCGTTTTCCGCGGTGACGTTCGCATCGAGGATGCGCTTCAGAAAAACGACGACCGACAGCGTGAACTCGTCGGTGGGGGATCCATCCCGGTTCAGTTTGGGCACGACGGTGGCCAGCCATGAATAGTGGGCCTCGATCTGGCGCTTATCGCTGGTCATCCCGAAATTCTGCACGGGGCCGAGCGTCCGGTCGGCCGGCAAATCGAACGCCAGATCATCGTGCGAAACGAAGATCTGTTTCGCTTGCAGCACCCCCATCCAGGCGTTGACCGACGCCGTCAGCGCGGGCGTCAGCGTGCACCGCGGCATCCACAGCATCTGATTGGGTGGCGACGCGGTATCGTACGCAATATTGAGTGGGAACTTATTACGGATGGGGAAATCCGCCGGCACACCCGCGCCGATCAGCAGTGGATCGATGCAAAATGACTGCCCCACGGACGGGACGAAACGGACAAAATTATTCTGCGCTGGGTTGTACCAGCGCCACACGCGCGGCTGGGTCATGCCCCGCACGTGGATGTCCTGCACCGCACGTTGGCCCAGCTGCGCGGCGCGATCGGCGATCAGGCCCTTATTGGCCTGCACACCGGCGAAGGGCAAAAGCGCTGCAATGCCAACCAAACCGATCAGCACGACACCGATCGAGAAAACGACCTCCAGCAGGCTGACGCCCGCACTGCGTCGCTTCATTAAAGGAAATCGGTGCCGCATCGTTAGCGTCCTCCATTGTTGAGCGCACTGCGGGCCGTGGCTCGCGCCGCCCGAATCCGATCTGGAACCGTCGTGGCAGCTGGAAGGTCGCGCGTTTCCATGTTATTCGTCGTGACAATGCGGCCGGTCCGATGCCCGATGCTGACCCAGAAGTAGGCGGGGTTGGTCAAGTTCGCTTCCAAGGTGGGGTCGGCAAAGTTCGTGGTCGCCGGGTTGAATACCTCGGCACGTCGGCCGATCAACAAGTGGATCGCGCCGAAGGGGCGGTACGATCGATTGCCGGCAAATACGAAGTCAACGCCGCCCGTAGGCGTGAACGTGATAATGACCGGCGTCTTGACCGTCGGAACCGGCACGGCGGGATTGAACTCATTGCCGGTGCTGCCGACGCCCGAGACCGACAGGTCAATGACGACATCCGCCGGCAACGTGATCGGGTTCACGGCCGACCGCACCGGACCGCGCGTCACGCCGAACGGCAGGCCGGTTCCGAGCGGCGCGGGGACGCTGGCCGGATGCGCCGTTCCGGGGGGCGGACCGCCGGGAATCGGTATCAGGAACACGTAGGGGGAATATGGGTCGCTGGCCGAATTCGTGGCGCGGATTCCCTGATAGACGCCACCCCGATGATCGAACTGGATCGTGAAGACCTCCCCGACCTCGATCAGGTTCGCCAACATGGCCGCATCCGACGGATTCGGCATGCCGGCCTCGGTCCAGAAGTAAAGACGTCCCAATGGAACGTTGGCGAACGCGGGCGGATTCGGCGGAGACGTCAGCGTGATGCCGACCGGCTGGACCGTGACCCGCGCGCCGAGAATGCCCCCGGAAAACGGCGCCGCGACCTCGGCCATGTACAACTGCTGGGCCGACCGCGCGCCCGTTTCGCTCGTGTCGATCTGCTCGATCCAGACGCCCACCGGACGGCCGACCGCTTGCGCGCGGGCGCGGGCGCCCGCGATGAACGTGTTGACCTGCCGCGCCGCTTCTCGCAAGTTGCGGTCTTGAAACGCCGGTCGAATGCGTGGAATGGCAACCGCCAGCAGGATCGTCATGATCGTGACAACGATCAACAGCTCCACCAGCGTCAAACCGTGGTGTCGCATTGATTTCGGCCGCGTCGATGTTGGTTGGTTACGCATTATCTCGCACCCACGGCAAGGGTATGGTTGGTGATATTGTCCGCGTAGTTTATTCCATCCGGTGGACTCGACGCGTCGATCGGTTTGCCCATCTGCCGGATGGCGTTCGGATCCGAGGGCGGTGTCGAATTCAATATGAAATAGGGGTCGTTAGGATACGGGTTCCCCGTCATCGTGTCGGTGGTTGCCGCATAGTGAAAAGTCGCCACGGTGGTGTCGGTCGTGATGTCATACTGCTTGTCGCGCCCGCCGGAGAAAATCAGTGGATAGAGCGTGAAAGGGTCATTAAACGGATCGCCATCGTTCCAGCGATAATCGAGTTTCAAAGGATCCATGAAGTCCGGTGCCAGGTAGGCATTGCCGGATTGAAGATTGGAAGGGGATGCGACGTCGTCCGTGCCCGGCCAACCGGCTTCGGCCGAATCGTCAACGATCGCATTGCTGTCGTCATCCACGCCGGCGATGCCCCATTGCTGGTCGAGTCCGGGATACGCGCGGTAGCCGGGCGCCCAACGCAGGAACTCGATCGGTCTGCCCCACGAGTCCAGGATCTCGGGCATGCGATCGCCATCCACATCGCCGATCTGGCTTTCCGAAAACGAATCCAAACCGGTCGAATCGCCGTCGCGATAGGTCGCCAGAATCATGAACAGGCACTCCGCGCCTTGATGCGCGGTGGACCAATCGGTCTGCCAAGTCGCGCCAAGGACACTCTGGGCGCGCCGCCGGTACGCGTTCCAAAGAGGTGGCGGCGTCATCAACACTTGCCCGGCGCCGGCAATAAGTGGTACGGGACCGTCGATCACATCGGTCACGCGATCGGGCATTTCCATCCGCATCAACTGGCGAATCGCCAACAAACGCAACTCGGCGGCCGTGCGGGGCGGCGTGCGGGGTGGGATGCGGATCGGCACCGGACGCGTGCGATACGATTCAAATCGAGCCATCACGATTTCGTTGATGCGTGTCACCGTGGCGCGCGTGTTGCGCTCGCGGGCATCCTGTTGCACGCCATAGAGCGTCACCAGGGCCATGCTGCTGAGCAGGCCTATGATCGCGATCACGATCAGCAGTTCGGCGAGGGTAAAGCCACGCACGGACCGCTTCCCGCGCTGAAGTCGATCTTGGGGCTTCCGGATCATGGCTTCTTGTCCTTAAGCAAGCTACCTTCGCTGAAATTCGTGATGTTGTCGTCATCGCCGTCGCCGGGTGACGTGTAGTTGACCCCTGTCGGATAGACTGGATAGGGAAGCACGGTCGCCGGCGGCACCATCATCCCGACACCACCATAGTGATCGTCCAGTCCCGCGCTGACAATCTGAAACGTGCGCGAGTTAGCCCATTCCAGCCCATACGGCGAGCTCGATTTTACCTGGGCGCTTAAGTAGGGTCGCGCCCAGCCAATGGTCGAAACGTTTCGCAGCATGGGATAGATTCCGGTCAATGGCACACCATTGCTGAAGACGATGCCGCCGTAACTCCGCGCATCGAAATAGACATACGGCGATCTCTTCCCATCCGGTGCGTAGATGGCAAACGGATCGTTGTCATCGTCCCAGCGCAGCCGCGCTTTATCGAATATGTACGGACCATCCGCGCGTTCCGGGTTTGGACCGACGATCGCGCCCGTATTGTCCGTCAGAAATGGGCCCCCAAGTCCGGTGAATGGGCGGCGCACATCGCTGCTGAACCCGCTCAGCCAGAAGACCAAGGCCTCGGCGCAATCGACTTTCGGAAAGTGATACCATGGCTGGACGCTCGGGTTATGCACGTACCAAAACGCATCGGCGATCCGGGCTTGTTCATTGGCATCTATTTGCGGCCAGCGTTTCAAGATGTGGCGCATCACGACATTGCGGTTGGAAAAGTCGGGCGGGTAGTCGCTATTCTTTGCCTTGTACGCCTCGACCGCCTGGGCCAGGTTCTTCACCTCGACGGCGATCCGGAAATTAAGTGCTTTGGTGCGGGCGGCGTTGATCGCGGGCAACAGGAGCCCGACCAGGATGCCAATGATCACGATAACCACCAACATCTCGACCAGAGTGAACGCGTTCGGTTTGGATTCGCGGCCGGCTTTCATGCCAAAGCCCTCCCTTATTGGTTTTCCAGAATGCGGGACGGTTCGATTATCGGACGACGCGGCATGGCTTGCACCGTGCCGGTTCGTGACGCGCGCCGGCAGTCCGGCACGCGTCGCTTGCTCCAACTGGTTCCACATGGGTACCGCGTGGGGACATCAGAGTTCCTCCGCCCCCCGGCGGTTGTCGTTCGCGGCATTCGCCGCTGCTCGCGTGATCCCGTGTGTCGCGCGCGTGTCCCGCTTGAGTTTTCGGTGACCGATCGGCCACGCTACGATAGTTTCGTAATCAAGTCGACCAACGGCATGAACAGCGATATGACGATGAAGCCAACGGCGAAGCCGAGGAAGCAAATCAATAGTGGCTCCAATAGTGACATCAGTCCGTCGGTCATTGTCTGCACTTCTTCGTCATAGGTGTCGGCCACCTTGTAGAGCATCGTATCCAATTCACCGGTCTCTTCACCGACATCGATCATGTTGAT
Source organism: uncultured Pirellulaceae bacterium (assembly GCA_964607555.1). GTDB lineage: Bacteria > Planctomycetota > Planctomycetia > Pirellulales > Pirellulaceae > JAJSAJ01. The sequence goes on from CAZSOG010000066.1 coordinate 10,864, forward strand.
CACGAGGTCGTCCACGACCGGCT
>CAZSOG010000067.1:0-10871 GCA_964607555.1 uncultured Pirellulaceae bacterium
CGCTAATATCGGAAAACCTCATCTTGAAATGCCTTCGACTTTTCTACGACCGGCCAGATTCTTGTTGAGTGTTGCAGACTTTCCGGGACGGTATCATTAGTGTTGATCAGTGAAGATTCGTGTTCCTTGAAAACAGATGTCGTGATCGGCTACCGGAAGGTATCCGGCACGGGTTGAGCTCCCCGCCGGTCAGCGAACCATCACAACGGCCTCGTTCCGACCAGGAAATGGCCGACTCGGGCCCCCAGCCACACGCTCCGATCGCGCGGTTTGGGGCGCCGCTCGCGACGCGATAAGTCAACGTTACCAGAAACTAGCCCTCATGACGCGGTCTGCCGATGCGAAACCGTGGATTCGCCTCCTCGGCGCGCGGGGTTTCGATTCGCCGTGCCAAGCGAGATAGTCGCGGCGTTTTCCGCGATTTTTCGGAAATTTCTCATGCCACGCAACGAAAACGGGCTTTCGCACGATAACTATGGATAGCCGCACTGAATTGCCGGGTCAATCCCGTGGGCAAAGTGAGATGTCGACGGGTCTAACGGAACGCTGTAGTGTGTTCCCCTCGGCGATCCGGTATCGGCTGCAGCGGCAATCGGGTGCGCCGGCATCCGGTGGCACAACGCATGGTGTATTCCGCGCCAATTGGGTGACTCTTGAATTACTGCAACTTTATTGGATCGGGGAGGCCGTTATGACCGGTGCACCGTTGGCGGCCGCCCGGGTTTCGGACCCCCACGTTTGCCCGATGATCGATGGCGTGAAGCCGCACGTGGGGGGACCGATCGTCATGGGCGCTCCGACCACGATGATTTGCTTTCTGCCGGCGGCCCGTGTCGGTGATACGGCGACGTGTGTCGGTCCGCCGGATGTTATCGCTCGAGGATCCATGACCGTCATGATCGGCGGCATGCCGGCCGCCCGAATGATGGATCAAACCGCCCACGGTGGAACGATCGTTGCCGGCGCCCCCACCGTGATCATTGGCGGCTAGACGGCGATACTTCTCGTGCTCAAACCGACGGCGGACTATTCTCACGGAGCCGTCCGGGAGGCGTTGGGCCGCCAAGACACCGGCTGGTGACGGGCCACGACGCAAAGGGCTTCGAAACAGTCATGCTTCAAAGCCCTGTAGAGTCTCCGTTGGCTACAGTCGCCACGTCCATTCGCTATTTGGCGACGCGGACCAGGTCACCACGCGCCACATTGCGGAACGGCGTCCGGTCAAGGGAACGAGCCGTTACGATGCCATTGGCCGAATGCACGACTTCCGCTCTGCCGACGAGGTGCTGCCCCGTGAGATAGCGGTGGTAAACCTCCAGCTTGGTACCGGTGGGGATCCGCGCCTGCCCGGCGACCTGAATTCGAACTACGCCATCCAGCGCCATGACCTTCACGATCGATCCCGTTACGTCCTTGCCTGGCATGGGTTTGGTGTGGGGCACGGACGGTCCGTCGAACGACGAGGAGCGGTTCCTGTCACTGAGTTTCAAGCTGGCGAAGATAAGGTTTGACAGCTCCGGATCTCCCGTCGACCGGCGGACTGTCATCGTCGATTGTCGACGTTCCATCACGGCTGAGCTCCCTCTCGTGGATCGCTCGATTGGACTGACACCATGATGTTCTGGATCTGCGATATCCGAGAGATTCTGCTGAATCCACGGTTCGGATGTCGTGGCCCGGTTGGAAGAAGACGCGAACACCTGGGCAACGAGGCTTGAACCATTTTGATCGAGCTCCACGGATGCACTGTTTTCGCGTCCACCGCTGCCCTTGGGCTGTCCGGACCCTTCCCGACCACCACCTTCGGGTCCAACGTCCGGGACGTTTTCATCGAGTACTTTGACCGGAATCTGGCTCCGACAGCACTGCTGCAGTGCGTTAATCGCAGCCTCGCGTACGTCTGCCGATGGCTCCAAGTAGCAACCGAAGTCGTCTCGAACGTAGGCCATTTCCGCTAGTTTGCTGAGAATGTCCTTATTGCAACAAGACCGCCGACCGCACTTTTGGCACGGTTCGTCCGCGGCCACGTCGGCGATGGCTTCGGCCGTTGCCAAGCGGACCGACTCGGTCGGATCACTCAGTCCGGCGATCATTGCATTGGTGATTTTGCCATCCACGTTGTGGCAGCCGCAGCCGATCGAGGCCAGGTATTTGATTCCCTTGATTTTCTGGGGGGCTAAGTCTTCCTCCTGCTTGACTTCGGCGGCCGCCTTGATCGCCGGAAATGGCGATTTCAGGTTAGCGGGGTCCGCGATGGCTTTCAGGGGTGGCTTGGCTTCCAAGCCGGGGAAGTTCCCATGGTGGTTGACGATCGCCCCTTTGATTTTTTGGCAAGCTTGTGGGATTCCCAGGAAGTTCCACAATGTCGGAGTGGAAGCTGGAGCCGCCGGACCTTGTGCCCATGCCGGGGACAAGGCGAGCAACAGGACGGTACAGAGACACGCGGCGAAAATACGTCGAGTTCTCATGGAGACGGATCCTTATACGATTTTTGAGACATAGCCATTTGGCGTGTCGAGCTCGTCCGCGTGTGTCGGGGCCATAATCGTCCATTCGGGATTGCCGGCACGTCCGACGTGACGATGGGACATGCGTTTCAAGAATGAACTGAGTTCCCCTTCTTATGGATCGGCAGCTGTCAAAATTCTGGCAAGAATAATCGCATCCCCTGCTATACACCCCGCAGTCTTCCCTGTTTACCAGAACTACTCCGCCTGCTGGCACCGAATATCGCGAAGGATGCCGGTTGCTTCGGTTATGAGGGTTTGAATTCCGTAATTTCGGCGGGGGTCGATTCTTCACCCGGCTTGACGACCACTTCGATGGGGGCACTTTTCACGGAACGGCCGCCTATGAATCCTTGGATCGTGATCGTGTAGGTCCCCGGTTTAAGGTCCTTAAACCAGAAGCGGCTCTGGTTGGTATTTACGGTCTTGAATCCCGCATCGCGCGTGCTGTCGCCCAGTGAGAGTGTTCTCGTGGCATAACCGGGTCCCGAAATCTTCAGTTTCCAGCCAACCCGTTGCACATGTGCGGCGGTGCCCTGAATGTCGCCCAGCGGGCGCGTTGGGGCGGGAGGCCCAGTCTCAACAGGCCAGCGCGTTTCCGACCGATTGCCGGCTCGATCATAGGCGATGACCACCAACGTGTACATCTGCCCCATTTTCACGTTGGCCTTCCGTGTATCGATGCGCAAGATGGTGTGATCACGTATCTCCAGTTCCCCAAATTTCTTTTCCTCCATATCCGTCTCTTGCAGTTTGCCGGGATCGGGGACGACGGCATACAGCACGCGTTCAACCCCCGCTCCCCCCTCGTCTCGAATCGTCAATTCGGCACGCAGTATATCGCCGGGTGTCACGGTGTATGCATCGTGTGCACTGGTTACGACGGGCGGGATTCCGTCGACGTGAACGATGAGACGCGCGGGGTCGATTTCCTTACCTTGGATCTTCGGTAGTGTCGCTTCCACTTTGATGTTACGCGCGCCGGCGGTCTGGATCCGCACGACATGATCTGCAACGGCGGTATGCAAGACAATTCCGTCTTCGAGCGAAATCAGCGACGTCGAGACCTTGCGATCCGCATACCAGGGGTTTCCCAATGGCCGGCCGTTGACAGTTACCCGGATCGCTTCCGATGCCTTATAGGTGCCGTCGAACACAAAGGTGGGGACATCCGCGGCCAATTCGACGAGCAAGTCAGAACATTCCTTAAAAGCAGTTACCGCCTTGGGTTTCTCGATCATTCGTCGGACGTCCGGAGGGGGCGTAGCGCCCGGAGAATCCGGTCCCGTGGAACGGGCAGTCACAGCTTTTATCCAAATACCAGCGAGGTTTCCACTGGTGACGATCTCGCCGCCCGGCACGTCGCCGGGCCGTCTCGGATCACGCAGGGCAAAGGCACGCGGGTAGCCATCGACCGTCAAGTAGATTGGTTCACCAACCGGGCTTGCCGAGGCGTTGGGTTTCACCAGCGTGATGGTGGGAGTCTTGCTACTCAATTCGACTGGCGGACCATTTGCCCAGCCGATTTGAACGGGCGTATCGTCGGCCGAAAACAGGCCCGGTGTTTTTCTGAGCGCCGCTTCCACGACGAGTTCGTTGTTTCGATATTCGGGATGTTGGACAGTCACATATGTGCTCGGAGGAAGCACGGCCAGCTCGATCCATTTTGCCCAATGTTTCTCGGGCTCGTCTTTGTCGGTTATCCAGCACAGCAGTCCATAGGAGATATCTTGGCCTACGGATTTTTTCGATGTGCGCGAGACGCTCGGGGTGGTGGGATTATCCGCCGCATTTGGCTTCGCCGCAGCCGCACCACCCGTGTCCTTGGCAAACGATAGTCTTTCTTCACCACCGGCTTGCAGCGGTACGGCTGCGATCTCTGCCAGGAGATGGTTGGTCAAGAAACTCGCCTCGATGCCTGCGTCGGGACGGCCACCGGCGAAAACGGTTCGGAGTATTTCTTCGGCAAGACGATCGTCGGGCGATCGAAGCCGTCCGGGCGCCCAGGTTCGACCACCGATCTCCGGGATCTTGAACAACTGCACGGCGACCGTTTTGTCTTCATCACCAAGGTTAGCCAAGTAAAAATCATAGTGGGTTGCGCGGTTCGGAAAGCTGCGCAGGCGCACCAGATCCGTGCCGCGCAGCCGTTCTTGCCGGGCGAGGCCTCGTTTACGGGCGATCAGTTCGATCCGATCGGGCCGAGGCAGCGTGCATTCGATCCGGCAATTTACCCGGTTGACTTTGATATTTCCGACGCTGCCGGCGGCGAAAACGACGGTCACGATGGATGGTTTTTCGGTGTCGGACCGACGTGGTCGACTGGCCCGGACAGCCAACTGCAGCTGAGCCGAGTCCGACTTGGTCACGCCGAAGGGTACGCCGTTCTTGCAGGACTCACCACCGCGTCGTGTTATCTTGACCGCGTTCGGATCAAACTGGACCGTGGCCGTGATTTCGCCGGGAACGGCGCTGGCCTTGAATCCCACGGCCACTTGTTTCGACGTACGGACTTGCACGGGCAAGGAGACGCGCGGGGGACCAACAAGTTCCAATTCCGGAACGGGTGGTTTGATCTTGATCACGAACTGCTGCCAGATGCTGGGGTGCTTGTTTTTCAGTTGTTGCCGGTCGCGCAGGTCGACGAGGCGAACGAATCCCAGCATGCGTCGCCGTTCCGCGCCGGTCGATGCATGATCCAGAGCAGCCGGTTCGGGGGCCAGAGTAACGGACTGATTAATGTCATCCGGGAGTGACGCGTAGAAATCGCTCAAGGTGGTGGCAATCGTCCGATAGGTGTTTCGGGCCGCGGCATCTTCTTCGTCGCGTACCGTCTCCAGCGACTGGGAGAGCTTGTCGAGCACGTCTGATTCACCAGGCGCGAACAGTTCAACGAGTGCGCGTTGAATCTCGACCAGCTGATCAATCATCTTTCGCCGCAAGCCTGGTATCTCCGAATCGGGGAGCGGCGGAGAGACCTCCGCGACCTCGTGCGTGGCGATTGGGGCGGTCGCCTGCCAAGCTTGCCAGCGGGTACGCAATTGACGGCGTTGATCGGCGCGCAGCAACGGTGAGTCGAGCAGACGGCAGACTTGTTTTTCGGCGGCCAGATTGTGAACCGTTGTTGGCGCGCCGACCCGGTCGACCGTCTCCGCGATGGCGTTTTGAAACGCCACAATCCTCCGCTGCAGCTTGTCGGACGGCAGACGCAACGCATCGGACGCGATCAGCGTTTTGCCATCCAGACCGGTGAGCGTCTGCCGCAGGTCGCGCAATGCGCCGATGATATCGCGTAACCGTTTTGCATGTTTGTCAAACAGGGAGTCCCCATCAGCCTCTGGCGTGATGGGTGCGACGGCGACCCAATGAACAAAACACGGCAGAAAAAAAGCGGATTGATTATAGAGTCGAATTGACCGATCTCGCTGTCTTCGTACCGCACCGGGAAGCAGTGCGGATACCGACGTCGGTGGGCACGGGCTTGCAATGTAGTCCAACTCATTCCTCAATTCGCTCTTGAAAGTCCGCGACTTATCGTACTTGCGTTTCCGGTAGAACGATTTCAATAGGATCAGGTCCGCGGCGATTCTGCGTGCCCGAGGCGTGACGCTTGCGGGCGGAGTTCCCATGCGCCACTGTTTCGCGAGGTACAACAGTTTGCGGTGCAAGTCGCGCCAATCGATTGGGCAGACATCGACGGGCGCCCAGAAATCTCGATCGGGACTCTCGAGCGCATCGCGCGCCGCCCACAAATCATCGAGAGCTTTATTCATGCGTCCCACGGGAGTTTGGTCGGCACTCTCGCGGGACGTTGGTTGCTTCTGGGCGTCGGGCGCGGCGCTTTTGGCCGGGGAACGATCGGGTTTGGTCTCCGGGGCCGCCGGCGACATTTTGGCGGTGCTTTTCATGCCGGCACGCGACGCCGTCGGTGGCGCGGCCTTGACTTTGTTGTTTTCCGGCGTTTCGTTCGATACGTGCCCGCGTGCCTTGCCCGCGTCGGAACCGCGATCATCGGTCGCACTCTGAAAAACCGACAAGCCGGGACTGAAAAGGTGTGAAATACGCGGCTTCTTGATCATGTTGCGCACCTTGCTTCGCGTCTTGCCGCGTATCTGGCTCTTCGTGCTGCCCGCTTTTGTGTTGATTTTCGACTTCGCTCGAGCCGCCGCTTTCGAGCCTCCCTGATTCTTCTGATCGCCTTCCTCCGCGCCGCCGTCGATGGGGGAAATCTTGGCGATGCGCAGATCTTTCGGGATGGCATTGAAATCGTCCACGACATGCCTGCTGCCGCCATGCAGTAATAGCGGGGTCTCGCCCGCGGACGGCGCATCGGCGAACAAAGACGTTGATTGGCGGCAGACGTATTTGTACAGGTCACCCAGGCGCAAGTAGCCGTCATCGTCGCCAAGTTTCGCCTCGCCACGCAGGGCACGCACAATCAAGTCGCACAACAACGAGGGACGACGTGATAGATACTCGCCCTGGGTCTGGAAATCGCAGTGGGAAACCAACACCCAGAGTTTTTCGCCTTCGCCTTGGACCGCTTCGGCCACGCGCGAAGGAAAATCGTTGAATAGCACGCCGATCCGCGGATCGAAATTAACGGCGTTCACATCGAGGATCAGCAGCTGGTTTTTTGCCGGGCAACTACGGAAATGGTGCAGCAGTTCCTCGAGCGAGAATGACCTGCCCATGACGTCCTCCACGTCGAAATCGCTGAATTCCAGCCGCGCTTCGCCGGCGCGTACAAAGCCACGCGCCGCAACATAGAGAACCAGCGTGTCCTTGTCCGTCAACGACGGGTCGGAAATGAACTCCTGAATCCGCTGTCGCCCTTCAACTGCCTCCGATACGGAAGCCATGAACCCGGCCAGATTCGCGCACTGGTTGCCGCCGCTCTCTCCCAATGCAGTGCGGATTCGCTCAAAGTAGCTTTTCGCCAAGGAGCGGTCGGAGGCGGAATCCACGGGGGCGTCGATCGGGAGCACTGCCCAGCGCATCGCCCCGGGAGAAGGCGGCCAGGACACATAAACAAGGACGATCAACCCGACAATCAGAAGAAGTGTCCAGAACGTCGCGACCCACCTGTTGGATGGGCCCCCCGCGGCTTGCGTGGAACCGAACAGACGACTCGGGGTTCTCCAGGTAGGAGTGGGGGGCTCGGGTGCACCAGCCGGATTCATTTCACGACCCCTCATGTGTCAGCAGGATTTGCGCGGCGAAAAAAAACCGGTTTGTCAAGAAGAAGAGAATTCTCCATCATGATACATTTTAGCGGCATCCGAGGCAAAGCGACTTCGATCGTCTGCCCAATTATGATTGGAGACACGTGGGAGCAACCACTCACGACGCGCGGCATGCAAAACCGCTGATCAGCGTCTGGCGGCCAGACGGGAGCTGCGGAACCGCAATTCGCGACCGCGGCAGAGACGCACAGCAGGGGATGGAGCGTGCAGGACGAGATGCGCGGTCTTGGGGACAACCGCACGTCGGCGGGCGTTTTCGTCGTTTGGCGTCGTCGGCACCATCAACGGCTAGCGATCGGTGCGGCGCGGGGGAGACGCGTCTTACGCCTGTCACCATGCAACCAGGTTTTTGACCGTTCCCGTTCATTTTCACCGGGATTTGTCCTGCGAACAACTTATTCGCCGGCTCATTGGGAGACGTGGCGGTTGGCGGCGACTGGAAACAATGACGACCAATACAGTATAATGTCCCGCGGCCGCGCCCGGAGAGCAATCACAGGGGATCATATTTCCAATGCAGAACAAACCGGTCAACTGGTCCGAGGGGCTGTTTCTTCGTCCCCACCACCTGCAGGCAGCGGAACGTTACTTCACCGAGCGTGTCACGATCGGTGAGCGGTGGAGTTGTCCGTATAACTACGGCATACGCGCCATCAAGATCAGTACGGAGGCGATCGCGAACTACCAAGTCGAGATATCCGCGTGCCAGGCGCGCATGCAGGATGGCACGCTCATCGATTTTGATGCGGGTGAGGCACCGACCCGGGTAGGAACAAAGGAGGGATTTCAGGGGCTGCAGTTGGCGACTGAAGATTTGGAGGTTGCATTCAGCAAGGAAGCGGTTGTCAAGGTCTATCTGGCGGTCCCGTGCCTGACACTGGGGCGTGCGAATGTTGGCAAGATCGGCCAGACGGACCACCAGCGATTTCTCGAGAATCCGCTGCCGGTGCCGGACGAGTGTGCCGGTGGCAATGAACAATCCGTGACATTTCGAGATTTGAACATCAAGATCGCGTTGTCGACCGACGACTTGTCCGGTTATGAGCTACTTCCGGTTGCCCAGATAAAACGGAGCGGCGACGCGACCTCAACACCGATCCTGGATGAACACTATTTTCCGCCGTTGCTGGCAATCGACGGCTGGCCGCAGTTGGAGGTCGGGATCATACGTGCGATCTATGATTTTCTAGGCCAGCAGCAAGAGCGGATTTCCGGCGAAGTGATCGATCGGGGAATTGGCCTGGCCTCGCAAAATCCCGCGGAGATTGACCAGATATTTCGATTGATGTTTGTCAATGAAGCGTATGCGTTGCTGCGTTGTTTCGCCTTCTCCAAGGGGGTTCACCCTTTCACCGTCTATTCGGAGCTGTGCCGCATCGTGGCCCGTTTGGGGGTCTTGACGAAAGAACGCCGGATGCCGGAGGCACCGCAGTACGATCATGATAATCTGGCGCCGATTTTTGAGTGGTTTCTGGCCCAGGTCCAACAGGTTTTTTATTCGCCCGATGAACTGACCTACGAACATCGCTTTTTCATGGGCTATGGGAAAGGCATGCGTGTCAGCTTGGACCCCAAGTGGCTCCTGGAAGACTGGGAATGGTACGTGGGCGTAGCGCGCGGCGAGTTTAGTGAGAAAGAATGCCGGGCCCTGTTGGCGCAAGGCAGTATGAACTGGAAAATTGGCAGTGCCGAACGGGTCGATTTCTACTTTGATATGCGCGCGCCGGGGCTCCATCTGGACGAACTGGAGCAAGCGCCGCATATCCTGCCGACCCAGCCGGGCTGGGTTTATTACAAGGTAGATCAGCGAACGCATGAGTTCAATGAAGTTCGACAACATCAGACGCTTGCCATTCGATTTTCTGAAGCGCATGTGCAAAACAAAGATGATCTTCTTGGAAAACGCGACCTTGTGATCTCCTATAAGGACAAGACCTCCACGTTGAGATTCGCGCTTTTCGCGATCAAGCGGAAATAGGAAAGCACGATGAGGCCGATTTTTTCAAAAGTCGTTGATCCGGTGTTCCTCCACGTCCTGGAGTTGCTGGAGCGAATCAGCGCCAATGAGTGTCCCGATCCGGGTGAGGAGCGTAAACGCATCCGTGCCCGGCTGGATCGGGCCCAGGACAGATTGGGCCAGACCGACGACTGGCAGTTGGCAAAGTACGCGATTGTGGCCTGGGTCGACGAAATGCTGACTGAGGCACCCTGGGAAGGCGCCGAATGGTGGCAATCACAGCCGCTGGAGTTCGAGGTTTTCCGCACCGCGGTGGCCTACAGTCGATTTTACGAACAGGCCGAGGAAGCTTCCAATCTCGTGCGCAAGGACGCGCTGGAGGTTTTCTATATTTGCGTGGTTCTTGGATTTCGCGGGATGTACAAGGATCCCACCACGGCCGCCGAGGCGGTCCGATCCGTGAATTTCGATTTGCCCTCGACCATGGAAGGATGGGCAAAGCGATACGGGGCGTCGATCCAAATCGCCCAGGATGTTGCACGTGTTGAGGAACGGCCGCGACCGGGCGGCGGAGCCCCCTGTCATGATGGGAAGTTCCTGAGCATCGCGGCATGGTTGACCGCCCTGGTCCTGGCGGTTCTGACGACGGTCGTTATTCTCTGGGACAGGTTGTTATCCTCGGGCACAAGTTGAGGGGGAGAATGGTGAGTCGATTCCTAAGTGCCCTGGCCAGGCCGGTTCAGTCGCTTCTGCGTGTGCCCGCCATGCTCGTGGGGGCGCCGGGGCGCGTTGCGGGGCTGTCATTGCCGACGCGCGTTGCGATTATTATCGGCCTGCTTGCCCTGGTCGTCGTGATCGTCTCGTGGTTGATTATCGGACGTCTCTACCCAGATCAGCCGATCGACAAGTATCGATACTGGATTCCGGCGATCATTTTGCTCATTACGATTCCATTCGCCACTCGCGCGACGGTGAAAGCATGGTTACAGGGCCCCACGTCGCGTTATCCGGAGATCGACCGCGCGTGGCAGGCAGGCCTGGCTGCATTGCGTGAACACCATTTGGATCCCGCGGCAATCCCAATCGCCCTGGTCTTGGGAGTCAAGGACGCGCACCATGCCGAGTCGATGTTCCAGGCGGCCACCGAATCGTTTCCGGTGT
>CAZSOG010000068.1:0-10822 GCA_964607555.1 uncultured Pirellulaceae bacterium
CATGCCGCGGAGGAACAGCAAACTGAAGACCCCCAGCCCGACCAGCGCGAAGGTGTGCCAGTTGTCACCGAACCAGACCAGAGCCATGGACGCGGTGCTGGGCGCCGCGATCGGTTCCGGGGGCAGGTCATCGTAGCTGGTAACCTGAACATTCGGGTACGGGTTAACGCCGGCGGGTGGTGCCGGGACCAGGTTCACCAGGGCCGTTTCGATGCTGGTGATGGTCTCTTTTTCGGTCTTTGCGAGGTCGGCGCTGGTCGGTTCCTTGGGCGTTTGCCCCGCGGGCGTCGGGGCGAGACTATCCTGTTGCTGTTTCCAGATTTTGCGATAGAGGCTGCGCGGCACGCCGATGGATGCCGTCACGATTTTCGGTGGCAGGGGGGCCTTCTAGATTGTTGTCTGTTCGTGTCCGGCGACCCCAACCTGGTCTTCGCGATTTTCATCCGAAACGGCCTGTTGTTGGTTGGCCGCTGTAATGGCGCGTGGTGTGTTGCTGGATACCTGATTGGGCACCGCGCCAGGGCGGCCGGCGGCGTTGGGACGCATCTCGGTCGTCTTGGTGAATGAACTGGTTTCGACCGCCGTCGGTTGCGGGTCGTAGGTCACCTTCTGGCTTTCGTTGTTCAGCTCCGGTTCTAACTCGACGTTGACGGCAGCGATGATACCGGGGTACATCGACAACCGCTCGAGAATCTTTTCCTTCCAGAGACGTTCGTACATTTTCTTGGTGTCGGCGTAGGCCGTGTCGGCCGCGCCGTTTTCGTTGATGTCGCTTGCCCCCGAATAAGTGCGCCCGCGGATCAGGTCCGTAACCACGGTGTTTTCCGGCGGAATATTGAACCAATTCGAGGCGGTCTTGCGCACGGCACGTACCAGATCGGCGTCCAGGGGGCGGCGTCCCGAGGCCGCCACGGCAACGGTGGCCGATTTTTCGACTTTGGGTGGAAAGCCGCCCAGCCGCTCTTCGTGGAATTGCACGGTTGCTTTTTCAATACCGGCAATCGCCGAGATGACCTGCGCCAGTTTCTTCTGGGTCGCGTGCTGGACCTTCAGTTCACGCAAGTCCTTTGGCTCAAACCACGGACTGCTCCCCGATAACGCTTCGTCCAGAGCGGAATCGAAGTTCTCCGGCGTGAAATTGCTTTGCGCCAACGCCTGGAGGTACAGGTACCGGTTGCGGCGGGGTACACGGATCCGGTACCCGACGACTTCGAATTGGTCCAGGCCGGCCGCCGCGAACGCCTGCTGCATGGCATCCAGTTCGGCTTGTGAAAACTCGCGCGCTCCAAACAAGTAGTCGTTGCCGGTATGGATCTCGACCGTGAACAGATAGACGAGACTGGTCATGATGATCACCAGCAGCAAGGCGGACGTAATCCGCATGCCGATCGTCATGCTGCGGAAGAGATCCAAGATTTGACTGACGCTCTTGTTCAGAAAATCCATTTTCGTGCCGTTTGCTTTTCGTGATCTTCAGTTGTCGGTCTAAATGCGGATGTCCTTGACCTCTTGATAGGCTTGGACAAGCTTATTACGAATTTGCATCATCAGCCGAAACGACATGTCGGCCTTCTGCACGGCCGTCAACACAGCGGCCGGATCAACGTCGTCGCCGGTCATCAGCTGCTGCACGGCCGTATCGGCCTGGTGTTGCATCGCATTGACTTGTTGAATTCCCTCGGACAACATGCTCTTAAACGACGGCGTCCCTTCGCGCGGCACGGCAATGCCGCCGGGCGCGCTGGGAGCCGGAGCGGGCGTGGTGGGCAGGGGCAGTCCGTGGATCGGGGTCATGGCGTTCGAGCCTCCTTGCGTGTTCTTTGCGTCGGGCGCTCCGTCGGCCCCATGGGTCGACCGGCGCGGGCCGTGGTCCTCGGCTGTTGGTTCGCCCGATGGGATGATCTCCCACGAACGGCCTCTTCACGTCACGCAATGATGCGTAATGATTGATTGCTCAGGTCTTTTGTCACTTCCATCACACCGAGATTCGCTTCGTAGGCGCGCGTCGCGACCAATGCATCCACGAACTCGGTCACCATGTCGATGTTGGGGTAGGCGACATATCCCTTCCACTTCCCTTGCTTGATGGCCAGAGGATGTTTGGGGTCATACCGATACTTCGGCTCCACCGTCTCCGTGCGGACGGCACTGACCTTGACGCCCTGGGCGCCGTCACGCGTTTGCACGTCCTCGTCCGGTTGGAAAACGACGAACCGTTCTTGGTAGGGTTTGATTTCGCCCCGCTCATTGCGCAACGACGACATATTGGCCAGGTTGCCGGAGATGGCATCGAGCCGGACCCGTTGCGCGACGAGCCCACTGGTGCTGATGTCGAGTGCTTTTAACATGGTTTGGGGTCCCTTGCCTGGTTTATCCGGGGACGGCTTTGCGATCAAACACGCTCACTGATCGCCGTTTGCAGCAGCCGAAACTGGCTGCCCATGATCGAAATCGCCAGATTATGCATGAATTGGTTCTTCGTGATTTCCGTTACCTGTTGCTCGATTCCCACATCACTACCATCCAGGAACGTGATCGATCGCATGGAGTCGCGTGCGTGGCGTAATGGGTCGCCGGGCTCCGCATGCGCCAATCCGGGGGACGGACTTTGCCGCGCCATCGTCCGTTCGGTAATCGCCTCGCGCAGCCGCTGTTGGAACGTCTCCGGGGACAGGTCGCGCAAACGATAACCGGGCGTATCGACGTTCGCGACATTTCCGGCCAGGACGTTATGACGTGCTTCGGTGAAGCTCGCAACTTCCTGCAGAATGGGGATGTTCGTGCTGTCAAACAGAGAGGGCAACATCGTTTACTCCGAGGCAATTAACATCATCAGGCGGCGCCGAGTGCAATTCGCGTGCCAACCGGAACGGCGTGGCATGGAACGGCGCCGTGGCATGGTCCATAACATGCGGTCGCGCGTGATCTTGGTGTCCGCCAAGTACGTAAGCCATCCATTTTTCGAACTATCCGTCATGCGTCGGGCGTGGCACGACACCGGCACATTTTGCCGGTTTGCCACGGCAACATTTGCCGCATATCCATTGGTCACGCAGCCCGCGAAAAGGAACGTTCGCGCGGGCCGTATCCATAACTGCGAAGTTTGTTGGCGAGCGTCCGGACGCCGATGCCCAGTGCTTTGGCCGTCCGCGCGCGGTGGCCATGAAAGTGCTCCAGCGTCGCTTCAATCAACTTCCGTTCCATGGCCTGCAGACTCATTCCCGCCTGGATACCGGGTCGCAGCTCGATATCTTGTCGGTTTTCGTCGGTCCGCCGGGCGGCGCGTGGCAGCCAGGGACGCAGTTGTTCAGCCGTCACGGTGCCGTCACCCAACACGCTGGCACGCGTAATGATATTCTCGAGCTCGCGCACGTTGCCTGGCCAATCGTATTGTGTCAGCAGTTGAATCGCGCCGTCGGTCAATACGCCGGCCTCGCGCTCGAGCCGTTGCGCCGCAGCGTGCAGAAAGTACTCCGCCAGCTCGGGAATATCTTCGCGACGTTCACGGAGGGGGGGGACGTGAATCGGCAGGACCGCCAGCCGGAAATAGAGATCTTCACGAAATCGGTTCGCGTCGACTTCGGCCCGAAGATCACGGTTGGTGGTTGCCAAGACGCGCACGTCGACATGCACGGCCAGATTGGCCCCGACCCGTTCAAACGTCCGTTCCTGCAGGACGCGCAGAAGCTTGGCCTGCAGCGGCACGTCGATCTCCGTGATTTCGTCCAGCATGATCGTGCCACCATCCGCCAGCTCGAAGCGCCCGACCCGTGGCGTGTCGGCACCGGTGAACGCGCCCCGCTCGTGACCGAATAGCTCGCTCTCCATCAACTGCGGTGATAAGGCGGGACAGTTCAGACTGACGAGCGCGGACGTCGCGCGGCGGCTCAGCGCGTGGATCGTGCGGGCCACCAACTCTTTCCCCGTGCCGCTCTCGCCGGTGACCAGGACCGTTTCATCGGTGGGCGCGACTTGCGCGATGCGCCGCCGCAACTTTTGCATGGCGGCCCCCGACCCGATCATCGCCACGCTGTGGGACGGCAAGACGGCCGGTACGTGGGAACGCTGACGCTGTGTTTCGCCATGGTCCAGGGCACGCTTGACAAGTTGTTCCAATTGGTCGACGTCAAACGGTTTTTCAATATAGTCAAAGGCGCCGAAACGCATCGCGTCGACCGCCGAGGCAACCGTGGCGTGCGCGGTCACCATGACAATCTGCGCGTCGGTGTCGCGCCGCGCTAACTCGCGAATGAATTCCAATCCATTCATGCCCGGCATTTTCAAGTCGGACAATATGACATCGGCCGGCCATTGTTCCAGCATGTTCAGGCCTTCGACGGCACTGCCCGCGCAACGCACGTCGTGGCCGGCCGCCGCCAGAATGTCGGCCATGGACTGCCGTGCCTGGGGATGATCGTCGACCACCAGGACGTACCCACCTTCCAGAAGCTGATGCGTTTGCGTGTTCGGTTCGTTGCGCATGAAAAGTCGCCTCGATCGTTCGGTGCCCGCGGCTCGTGATTCCATTCTTCAGGCACGTCCGGCACGCGGTGGGCCGTCCGTGTTTCGCATGGTCCCGTTTCGTCTTGTTCGTTCGCACTCTGCTCGGCGATTCCACGCCGGGGCCGGCATTTGCACGATGGGTCAGGCCGCCGCGTGGAAACGGCCGCGTGGAATACGGATCGTGAACGCGGCGCCGCCCTGCGGACAGTTACAGACGCTGACGTGCCCCGCATGCATCGCGACAATACGTTCCACGATCGCCAGTCCCAGGCCCGTGCCACCTTGTTTCGTCGTGAAAAACGGTTCGAACAGCCGCCGCGCGTCGCGCCGTGAGATCCCCGGGCCGCTGTCGGCAATCTCCAGTTCGATCGCGCCGCTACCGGCGGTGCCCGTGATCACGAGTTCACCGCCGTGCGGCATTGCGTCGACCGCGTTGAGGACGAGATTCAGGACGGCCCGGCGGAGCATGTCCCGGTCCGCGTCGATTTCGAGTCCTGGCGGGATGTCGATCTCGGTGCGAATACCCTGGGCAGTCAACTGCGGTGCCAGGTCATCACGGATTTCGCGGACGAGCACATCGAGGTCAAGCGCGCGGCGAACCGGGTCGCGGTGTGATGTGAATTGCAGTAGATCGTTCACGATGGTCTCCAGTGCGGAAAAGCCCGCGTCAATTTTGTCAAGAATCGCCTGCGTGTCATCGACGCCGTGCAGGCGGCGACGGAGCAGGCTCAGGTACAACGTCAGCGGCACCAGGCTGTTGCGCACTTCGTGCGCGACGTGCGATGCCATCTGGCCCAGATCGGCAAGCCGGTTCTTGCGTGCCAATTCACGGTTCTTGATTTCGAGTTCGTCCGTGAGTCGTTTCACTTCGTGGCGCAAAGTCTCGTGCGTTTCGCGCAACCGGTCCGTCGCGCCATGCCAGGCGGATAACACGGCGTGTAGTTCGGCATCACCGAGCATGGCTCGGCGTGTCTCGCGCGCTTCCGCCGGACGAATGGTCCGCGCGGGATCGCGTACGTGATCAAGATTGGAGTTCATGGCGTTCCAGGTCAGTTGCTGATGGGGCTAATCTTCCGAGTAAATGTCCAAGCGTCGCGGGCCGGATGTGCCCGCGCCCAGGTATGCACGCGTTGCTTCGGCGGACGAGTGGCTTGACGTGAGTCGCCGAGCCGCCGCGTCTCGGTGCTGCTTCAGTTCCATCTCGCTGCGCCGTTCCATGAGCATGATCTCGCTGAGCAAGGTCGCGCACCGTTGGGTGACATCCCGGCAACGATCACGATCGGACGCCGAGCGCCATGCACGCGTCGCGGGATCCTCGTGCTGATATGGCTTCAGTTGTGTCTGGATTCGCTGTAACTCGACCAGCAGCGTCTGTTTGGCGGACAGGACGGACAGTAGGCGAGTCATGTTCTCATCCGCGATCAGGTCGCTTTGCCGGCGAGATAAATCGCGCAGTTGCAGCAGGACGGCCAGTTTCCCGTCCATCCGTTTTGCCAACACATCGGTTTCCATGCGAGTGTCCACGCTCGATAGTCCTTTACCAGTGGCCTGTTCCCGGGTATTGCAATGATCGCCATGTCCATGAATGAATTCGTCGCATGTCACCATTTCGCGAGCCACGTAAGGAGTTGGTTCCACTGGTCTCTTGAATAGCGTGTGGTGCGCGTGAACTCCGAGTCCTGGCGGATTCGCGACAGCACGGCGATCGCGTGCATGACGGTGGAGCGCGCCTGTTCCGGTGCCTGCAGACGCCGGTAGCAACTGGCAATCTGCATGAAGGCTTCGAGCGCTTCGGGTTCATGTTGGTATCGATTCGTCGCCGCCGAATAGGCCTTGATGGCCTGCTTGTAATCACCGAGATCGAACAATGCATCGGCGCGGGCGAAGTACGTATTGCGAAGAAAACGCCGTTCCAACGCGCCCAACGTATGTTTCTGCTGACGTTTATTGAGCAATTGTTGGAGCGCTTCGTGCTGCGTGGCGGCGGCCTGCAAGTCGACTTGCATTTGGCGCGTCAGCTCGACACGGCGGGCCTGCGTTGGCTCGACGTCGCGCGACTTGCGCGGGTACTTGGCCGCTTGCCGCCAGGACTCCGCGATCAGATACCTTGCCTCGATCGCGTGCGTGCCATTGGGATCACGTTCGACATAGTCGCTCAATCGCCGGATCGCCTGCCGGAACAGTTCGGTCGCGCCGGCCAGTTTCGCCAACGCATTGCGTTGCGCGGCGGCGCCCGCGCCGCGCGCCTCCATTTGCCTGCTTTCCGCCGCGTCCATCATGCCCTCCCGATATAGGAGCTGTCCCAACAGAAACAAGGACTCGCGCCATTGCGGGCTGGATGGAGTGAGTGATACGCCGTAGAGATTGGTCTTCAAAAGTTGCTCGGCCGTCGCCAGCGTCTTGCGCGCCGCGGTGAGTTTCTTTGGGCTGAGTTCCCGTTCGCTGCCGTTGGCGAGTGCCTCGTACACTTGGGCGGCCAGCAGGCGGGCACGATACGTTTCGGGATGTTTCGGGTACACCGTGATGCACTGGTGGAATGACTGTTCGGCGGCGCGGAGTTGGCGGAGTGACATTTGCGCTTCGCCGAGGGCGACCAGTCCGCGAGCCCGATCGTCACGCGCGGCCGTGTGGAGATAGCGTTGCAGGCAGGTCAACGCGGATTCGTAGTTGTGCCCAAGCAGCATATAGTAGCCGCCGTGCCACAGGTCATTGACGTAGTTGCGGGTGGCGAATCGGAGTACGGCAAGCTGCTGATAATCGTTGCCTGCCTGCCGATAGTGACCGCGGCCTTCCGCGCGCGTGACCGCGGCCTGCGGCGGATCGAGTGATTTCGCCACCCGCATCAAGTGCGCGCCCCACGCGGCGCGCGCCCGCGCTTCGGCGAACAACGCGATATCGGCCGGCGCGACGTTCGCCAGCGCATGCGCCAGCTTAACCGCCGCGGCGAATTTCGATGATGACATGAATGTGTCATATGTTGTCTGGAGGCGTTTTCGCAACTCCTTGAGCGGTACCCAGGGATTGTGGTACATCGCCGGCCGCCCCGCTTCGTCAATGACGTCCAGGAGAGACTCCAGCGCGACATCGTAGCGTGCCTGCCGTAACTGAATTTCACCCTCGGCCAACCGGGCGGCGAGCGCTTCGGGAGTGTGATAGTGCGTGCGGCGCGTGCGCGCCAGCGTCTTTTCGGCCTGGGATTCGTCATGGAGCGCACGATAACAGAGGCCGGTCAGGTAGCGGGCTTTGCGCGTGATGTCTCCACTGCGGTCCTGTGCTTGAGCACGCCGCAGGAGCGCGATGGCAGCCCGGTACATTTTGGCGACGGGTGCGTCGGGCGGTGACGTGGCGGCGCCCCGCCGGGCCGCCGCCCGCATCGATATCCGGGCCCGTAGCAATGCGACCTGGCCGCCGTGCCGGGCATCCTTCGAAACCGCGTCCAAGACGCGGCCCGCCGCTTCGCCGTTCCCCGCCGCCAATTCAATTTCCACCTGCCGTAATAAGATCTCGGCACGCTCGTCATCGGTCAGGGATCGGTCTTCGAGTGCCAATCGCGTGTACTTCCGCGCATTGTCCAGTTGGGGCGGCTGGTCCTGATAATACGCGGCCGCAAGGAGCCGATGGATTTCATGGCGATGCGCCGGCGCCTTCTCCAACGCGCGACGCAGGGCCGGTAAACTCTCCGCGAAACGACCGGCGTGAAACAGGCATTTCCCCAGCAGGAGCGCGCCTTGTGCCTCCCGGCCACGTGGAAACCCGCGGTCGCGTGCCTCCTCAAGGTAACGCGCGGCGACCAGATTCAGCGTTTCCTGCTCCGATCGGTTCCAATGGCGTGCCGCTTCGTCCGCGAAGGCGACCCCCAAAACGAATAACGCCGCTCCCTGACGAGCGTACGAACTGCCGGCCGCGCGGTTCAACTGCATCGCCGTCTGCCGCGCCTCATCGAATTGCCCCGCGTCAAGCTGCGCCAGGGCCTGGGCCACGGTCGCCGGCGGCTGGGATGACGCCAGCCGATCCAGCACGTGGTGGACTGCCGCCAAGCCGGCCGTCATGATGATCCCGGTGCCGCATATCAGGAACGCCGCGAGAAGCGGCTTGGCACGCGCGCCGCGCAACACCGATCCCGGCAAGCCTGACAGGCGATGCCCGAGCCCGGACTTCGTCTCAGACGCCTCGGCCGGCGCTGCGCTCGCGTCTTGCTTTGCCATCATTACCATCCCTGGTCGGTTCATGGGCAGTCGGCTCCGCCGACAAATTAGCGGGCTGCTTGTACTCCATTACCCCGATCTGTGTCAACGCGTTTTTCCAAATCGACGGGAGAATGGTAAGGATGGGTGGAATAGGTGGGTGGAGGTGAGCGGTCTTGGCCTGCGCACGGCTACAATTTCAGGGACAGATCGGGAGGCCTTGCCAGCAACACCGTCCCAGGACACGTTTTCAAAGATACACGATGGACGTCCATAGCCGTCGGAAAAGCGGTTAGACGCCCATCGAGTCGGTTTCTTGACAGCTTTGAAAATCAACCACGCTGGTCAATTGGAACGTAGGACCGCTCGGTTTCGCCGATGTACAACTGCCGCGGTCGATAAATATGGCTGTGCGGGTCCCGACGCGTCTCACGCCACTGCGCGATCCAGCCCGGCATACGTCCGATCGCGAACATGACCGTGAACATGCTGACCGGAATGCCAATGGCACGGAGCAATATGCCGCTATAGAAATCGACGTTCGGATACAGATGCCGCTCGATGAAATACTCGTCGTGCAGAGCCTTCTCCTCCAGTTCGCTCGCCAAATCCAATAGCGGGTCATTGCGCCCCAGCTGACTCAATACGCGGTCACACGATTTCTTGATGATCCGAGCGCGTGGGTCAAATGCCTTGTAAACCCGGTGTCCAAATCCCATCAACCGCTGATTGTGCGACTTGTCCTTCACGTTGGCAATGACCGAATCGATGCTCTGTCCGCTCTCATGGATCTGCGTTAGCATTTCAATGACGCGGCGGTTGGCTCCGCCATGCAATGGGCCCCACAACGCGCAAACGCCGGCCGCAATCGAAGCGAATAGATTGGCTTGACTCGATCCCACCATACGCACCGTGGACGTCGAGCAGTTCTGCTCGTGGTCCCCGTGCAAAACCAACATCTGATCCAGTGCATGCACAACTTCCGGAGTGGCTTCGTACGGCTTATTCGGCCGGCTGAACATCATGTGGAGGAAATTCTCCACGTATGTGAGATCAGGTCGTGGAAACATCATCGGTTGGCCAAGCGACGTCTTATAAGCGGCCGCGACGATCGTTCGTACCTGGCTGATCAAACGCGCGGCCGGAACTTGAAAATCCTCCGGCGCGACCGAAATATCCGTTTCCAACATCGTGGGTTGATAACAGCTACACGCGTTGATCATGGCCGACAAAATTGCCATCGGTGGCGCGGTATCCGGAAATCCCTCGAAATGGTGCCGCATGCCCTCATGAATGTACTGATTGTCCGACAGCAAACCACGGAATCTTACTAACTGGTCCGCCGTCGGTAATTCACCGAAAATCAACAAGTAAGCAACCTCGACAAACGTCGATTGCTCAGCCAGTTGCTCAATCGGATAACCGCGATAACGTAAAACTCCCTTTTCACCGTTGATGAACGTGATGTGGCTCTCACATGAGCCGGTGTTGACATAACCCGTATCGAGCGTGATGGCATGGGTTTGCGAGCGCAAACGGCTGATATCCAACGCCACTTCATTCTCGGTCCCGACCAGTACTGGCAGATCAATTTCATGATCACGAAACTTCAGTTTGGCAAATTCGTCGCTCATGGTACCTCCCCATTGGCTGCTTGTGTAATTCGATCGAATCTACTGCAGAATCACGTCTCACCTCTCCCGTCCGCAGCCCCAACCTGCGTGCAATCATATACAACTTACCGAATATTACAGTCTTCGTATACACACCACTTTTTGTGTAATACATATAGCTTGAAACGGTGGGTGTGCCGCGGGGCCGATTTGCCGTGCGGCTGGATATTCAAATGCGGGACGCGCGTCGAGTAGGTCGTGGCCGTCCATGGGCGCTGTGCTGCTAGTTCATCACAATCGCATCATGAACACAAGGGGGGGATGTGCTGTCTGGACGCGTTCAGCAGGCGGCGCGGCCTGTTTTCGCCGCTATTGAATCGACAGATCACGGGTCGTGGTGTGCGCGACGCCGGTGATCTGCTCCATGATCCAAACGTCGACGTCATGCAGCATTTGGGTAGTCATCTCGTCGCCGCATGGGTATTGACGCAGTGTGACGTGCATGCCGGCGGCATGAAAAAG
>CAZSOG010000069.1:0-10707 GCA_964607555.1 uncultured Pirellulaceae bacterium
GAGAAACGCCAACGGAATAAACACGACGACCGGGGTCATCGTGCTACCGACCAGTGCCGGACCGACCTCGCGAATTGCAAGCACCGCGGCACGTCGAGCCTCGATTCCTGCCTCCACTTTGGCGTAGATCGCCTCCACCACGACAATCGCGTCGTCGATGATGATTCCCACGGTCGCCGCGATTCCGCCCAACGTCATCAGATTGAAACTCATGCCAAGCAACCGCAAAGCGACCAAGGTCAACAACACAATTGCCGGAATGACGCTCGCCGCCGCGAACGTGGCCGCCGAATTCTTGAGAAACACATAGAGAACCAGGATGCCAAGCCCCAAGCCAATGATGATCGCCTCCCAAACGCTACGCACTCCCTCGCGCACGAATTGCGATTGGTCATAGAAAAATGCCAACTTCATGTCGGGTGGCAATTCGCGGCGAAGTCGAGCCAACCCGGCATGCAAGTCGCTCGCGATCTGCATCGTATTACAGTCCGGCTGGCCATAGACGTTCAACAACACCGCGTCGCTGCCATCGGCGGTCACGCGGTTGAATTGCGGTGCCGCGCCATGCCGCACGGTGCCGATATCGCGCACGCGCACCGGTGAATGATCACTCCAGTTGATCACCGCATTTTCGATGTCCTCGACACTGCGCAAGCGGTCATCGACAACGGCAAGGTACAACTGGTAGTTTTCCTCATGCATACCGACCGGCGTGAATTGATTCGTCTCGGCTAATGCCTGAGTGATCTGTGCGAGCGTCAAATTATGTGCGTCAACGCGGGCCGGATCAACCACCACATGAAACTCGGGTACGCGACCTCCCACCAGGTTGATGCGCGCCACACCAGTGATCCGCAAGAAACGTGGATAGATCTCGTACCGCGCCTTCTCCCAAAGCTCGGTCGCCCCACGGCTGGCACTGGTCAAACTGATACCGATGATCGGAAATGCCGTGAACGTCAGCCGGTGCACGCGCACCGTCGCCGTCGGTGGTAACGTGGAACGGATTTGCGAGATCCGCCCCAGCACGTACAGTTCCGACTGCGGCATGTCGGTGGACCAGTCAAAAAAAACGTTGACCGACGCCGAACCACGTGACGTGTTCGAGCGGATATTGACCGTGCCCGGAATGTCCTTCATCGCTTCTTCGACCGGCCGAGTGATCGTTGCCATCATCTCATCGGCCGGCATGACACCGTTGTCAATCAGGATCACCACGCGTGGGAAATCTGTCTGCGGAAACACCGTCGACGGCATGCTCCGTGCGCAGTAAACGCCGGCGACGCAAAATGACAACACGAGAAACAAGATCGGTTTCGAATAGTCGAGCACGCCCGCCGAATCCGAGAAATCCGCGTGTCGCCTATTGCCTAATTCCGTTGAATTTGCCACGCTCGTCTGGTGTCCTAAATCAAAAACCGTGTTGTTCCGAGGGCATGTCGTGCAGCGGTAGTATCCCACTAATATAGTCTGACCGGGCGACGCAATGAAGCCGGACAGGCGATTTCTTAATGCCCCCGGCACATGTCGCACGCGGCCGACCGCAAGTTGCCCGGCGCCGAACGCGCGCCACGGAAACTCGTTCCGCATCTCGTCCGCCACGGCGGATGGAACTTCTTCGGGCCGCCATGCGGCCCGGACCCGTGCCGGAGAATTCCGCAATGCGGCTCTTGTATCTCACCGGCAAACACGCTACCAAAAAGGAGATGCGGGAATGAGATTCGCCACGCACCCTGACGGGTGCGCACACGCCACATGTGCAGTGCCAGGTTTGGCAAAACGAGGTTTGGACGGCACTGAGTGTCCCTGATCCAAGGAGATTTTGCAATGAGACGGTCACGAACTCTTTTGTGTTTGATTGCCGCCACGATGTTTGGCATGGCGCCCGCCGCTTGCGGACTCGCCGGTCCGAACCGTCACGACGACGGCAAACCACGGATTATCGTCTTTGGGGCTCACCCGGACGACGCGGAATATAAAGTGGGCGGCACGGCGATTCAGTGGGAGAGAATGGGCTATCATGTCAAGTTGGTTTCGGTCACCAACGGGGACATCGGCCATTGGAAAATGGCGGGTGGCGCCCTGGCCCAGCGTCGCACGGCGGAAGTCAAAGCGGCATCCAAGGTCCTTGGGACGACATCGCAGGTGCTGGATATCCACGATGGTGAAACGATGCCGACCCTGGAAAATCGCAAGAAAATCGTGCGTCTTATCCGCCAGTGGAACGCGGATATCGTCATCGCCCACCGGCCGTGGGACTATCACCCCGATCACCGCTACGTCGGCGTGCTGGTGCAAGATGCCGCCTATATGGTGACCGTGCCCTTCTTTTGCCCGGATACACCACCACTGAAGAAGAACCCCGTCTTTCTTTATTCGAGCGACCGATTTCAGAAGCCCTACCCGTTCAAGCCCGATATCGCGGTTGCCATTGACGATGTG
The DNA here is from genome assembly GCA_964607555.1 of uncultured Pirellulaceae bacterium. Lineage (GTDB taxonomy): Bacteria > Planctomycetota > Planctomycetia > Pirellulales > Pirellulaceae > JAJSAJ01. The sequence goes on from CAZSOG010000069.1 coordinate 2,443, forward strand.
TTCGACATCAAACTCAAGGCAATCACTTGTCTCGAATCGCAGGTCTTCGAAGGTGGGGCCAATGGTAGCGCGGCCTTCGCCGCCAGTACCCCAAGTGCCGCGGAGCCCGAGAAACGGCTCGAATACGTGCGCCAACGCTGGACCACGCGTCAAGGAAGCGAGGCGAATAAGTACCGCGATCTATTGATCAAGTGGTATGGCCCCGAACGCGGCAAGCAGATCAAGTACGCCGAGACGTTTGAGATCTGCGAATACGGGAGCCGCCCCTCGGCGGACCAGATTCGGAAGCTCTTTCCGTTCCTTGGTTCCGCGCATTGAAAATGCGGGAAGATGGGCGTTGATCGGCCTTGGCGACGGACGTGGACGTCCATCGTACTTGCGTGAACGTGGAGTTTTATCACGACCTTCGTAGGTCACGAGAATTCCTCCGCGGAGCGTTTATCCGCTTCGTCGACGGACGTGGACGTCCATCGTACATGCTTGAACGTGTTTCGTGACAACTTCTTAGAGCCACAAGTGGATGCGGCCGTCGAGCAACCCGGGGAGCGCTTTCTCGACGAGCGTTCGGATTTGACGATCGTGGTAGCGGGTACTGAAGTGGCCGAAGATGACGCGTTCGTTTTCGAAGCGATCGCGCCGCGCGACGACGTCGTCGAGGTGGATATGACCGTGTTTGTGGATTAGATCCTTCCGGTGGCTTGGCGCGACGAACGTCATTTCGGCGATCAGAACGCGCGCCCGGTACATGTCCGGGTTGTCATCGAGTCCGCACGGACGGCTGTCCCCGAGATAGGCGACTTGCGGTACCCGGATCTCCGCGGAGACCTCGACACCACTTAGACGCGCATCACGGATTTCCTCGCCCGACAGGTCGCGAAACTGTGGTTTGAGTTTCCGCCGCCGTTGCCAGACAATGTAGCCGACCGACGGAACGGTGTGCGCGGTCCGGTGCGCGGTCACCACGAGTTCACGTGAGATTTCAATTTCATCTCCCGCGGAAACCGGTATCAGCGCGCATGGCAGACGTCCGCGATCGAGACGTTCGACCGTTTGGAGAAACTGGTGGATCTGGGCCAACGCGTGGTCGGGAACGTAGATGGTCGGCGGGTCCATCTTCATCATGCGGCGTCGCGCGACGTAGACGGGCAGCGCGGCGATATGATCCAGATGCGTGTGCGACACAAACCACGTGGCCGTGCCCATGAAATCCCAGGGTTGCGCGCCCAGATCGAAGCCCAGTTTGAATTCCGGGATTCGCCAGTACGTTTGTACGGCCGCGCGGGAGTAACCCTCGATGGTGAAATCGTCGTGGACCAAGCGCTTGATCGGGGCGTTATTTATCATGCGGTCTGCTCAAGGGATCACTTCGTTCTGGACCAACTGTTCGATCGTCTGACGGCGGCGAATGACGTGGGGGACATCGTCGCGCACCAGAACTTCGGTCGCCATCGTCTTGGAATTGTAGTTCGACGCCATCACGGCTCCATAGGCACCGGCGCACTCGATCACGAGGAAATCACCGACGGCCGCGGCCGGCAGGGTTCGATGCGCCACGAACCCACCTTCCTTCTGCGTGAAAATATCGCCTGATTCGCACAACGGTCCGCCGACGATCACCGGCCCCTCGGGCCGCTGCGTGATGCCTCCGGTCGGGACGATCGACATCGGATGAAATGCACCATAGAGCACCGGTCGCGCCAGGTCATTGAATCCCGCATCCACCAAATAGAACGTGTTTTCACCCATTCGCTTGACGGCACGAATTTCCGTAATCAGAAACCCACTTTCCGCCACGAGATAGCGCCCCGGCTCGATTTCCAATCGAATCGGATGGCCAAAACGGTCCTCGAGCCGTTTTCGAGTCGCGTCCCAAAGCTGGTAAAACCGCGCGATATCCACTTGCGGATCGCCCGGCTGGTACGCCACCGGCAGGCCGCCGCCTGTGCTGATCGACACGATGGATCGTCCCGCCTGCGCCACAACCCGTTCCATGGCCCCGCAAACGTTCGATAAATGCTCCATGTCGGTTCCCGAACCAATATGCATGTGCATGCCCGTCACGCCCAAACCAAAATGGTCGGCCTGGATCAGGCAGTCTGCCAGCTGCTCATGCCAGATCCCATGCTTTGACTGTTCGCCGCCCGTGTTGGTCTTCTGACTGTGGCCGTGACCGAACCCGGGATTAATGCGCATCGTGATGTCGCGTCCGGGCGCGATCTTGCCGAGTTGGCCGATCATGTCCGGCGAACCGACATTGACATGGATACCCTGGTCAACGACCAAACGCAACGATGGCCGGTCGAAAACATCCGCTGTGTAGACGATTTCCGGAGGGTTGGTGCCAGGACGATAACCGGCAAGCAACGCACGTTGAATCTCGCCGGCACTCACCGTGTCCACCAGTACGCCCTGGCGACGCATGACATCAAGTATGGCCAAATTGGAGCATGCCTTCTGCGCGTATCGAATCACGTCGAAATCACGCAAGTCCGCGATGCGATCCAAGATGGTCTGTTCGATATACACATAGGTCGGAGTTCCGAACTGAGCGACCAGGTCGCCGACTGGAATTCCCGCGATGTGCGTGCGAATCGTGGACGATGTTTCACCGGCTGACTGTGTTTGCATAATGATTAGATCTTCGGCGGGTACTAGTTTTTCAGATTGCCACATACGTGCACTACAGTGGTTGGGAGGGTTGCGAAGACGGCCCCTCCCATCCTGGCAAAACCCGCGAACCCATAGCGTAAGTTCTCGAGGCGTCTCCCAAAACCCCTGTTACGATATCTCTGCCAGCTGCCACGAACGACCCGCACGTTGGACCGCGTATCCGAACTCGACCCCGCCCCCGACCGCGGGGTTCCCGATCGCGCACAGGGCGCGACCGTTCGGTGGGAACATCTATCTCACGCCCCGGCAGGGGCCATCACACATCAACCTCGGGCTGGGCTGTAGAAAACCCCGGAGAATGGGCAAGTCGGAGGTACTGGGTTGTTGCGGATTTGTTGCGCATTGATAACGGTTGAGCCGCGGCGGAACCGGGAATTCGTTAAACCGTTCAGACGCTGCGTGTCCGCCGAATTGTGACTGGGTACGCGTCCCACGCCATCTCCTTACGCTGAAGGCGTTACACAAAGAGAATGGTCATCCGCTACACCGCGCACCAGCTCGACGCGTAACACGACTCTCTTCGACGGGTAACCGTTCACGGGATTTTGGACTGCCATTGTGTTCGACCCGTGTTGTTCCGTATCCACAGTTGATCCCATATCTTAATCTTAATCATACTCTTAATCTTAATCCTCTTCCCGCCTTTGCTGGCGAGGCACGCAACGCAAATGAGGTGATCTCAAATGAGATATTCAGCTCCCATGCATCAGGAGAACCGTCGCGCAACATGACCCGTCATGTCAATCAGGATCAGGAGTGAGAGTAAGATTAAGATTAAGATTAAGATTAAGATTAAGATTAAGAGTGAACTGACTCGCCGTTCATGGCCAAGGGCCGTGAACGGCTACTTCAACGGCTTTGTGTTTTTCTCCAACCGTGACAGAGGGAGTCGGCGGTCTTCCGCGGGCGGCCGTCGCTCCCGGGGATTCTAGGGCGAGTCCTTTTCCAGTTGTGCGGCTCGGCCGAGGATGACCATGACGCCTTCCTGGATTTCCAGCTGGCATCGCGCGCCCCGATCGATCGAGTCAATCACCAGCGAAACTTGATCGCCTTCTTGGACTTGCTTGGCCAGTTCGGCGAGTGCCGCAAGGTGTTTGTCCTGGTGGTTGACACTGGCCAGGAAACGGATGAGAGGCTTGACGGATACTCGAATACGCGCGGCGGCGACGGATTGTGCGCCCGCTTGCGAGGATTTGCTGATGGCTTCCTTGAGCAATTTGACACAGTCGGTGCCGAAGGCGAGATAGACCGCCTTGGCGCTGGTTCCGATGACCACGTCCAGCTGATCGCCCAGGGCCTGGCGAGTTTCCTTTTCGCTCTCCGGGATGGGGACAGAAAGCGAATGGAAATGAACCCCTTGAAATGTCTCGACGTTGAATTGTACGTTGGGCACATCCGGCTCGGATTTTGCGAGTTCATAGATTTCCCGGAACGCCTTGCCGAGTGCGATGCCATCAGCCGCGCGGGCCGCGCCGACAAACCGGAGGGATCGCGGCGCGACTTGCAGGGCGCCGGCCGCATCCACGAAACCCTCCGCAATCGTCTTGGCGATAATATCCGCGAATCGGCCAAAAATCTGTTTCAGTTGTGGCGGGGAATGTGGATCCCGTTCGATCGCCTTGAGCACTTCCATCTTGATCAGCCGCACGAGCGCACTTGCTTGCTCAATATCCTGAGGCGATAATTGAAACGCGCCGTGTGCCAAAATCGCGGCGTCCGACATCAATATTCCGGGAAATGTCGTCTTGGGTTTGGAAAGACTCGCAAGTTGCGTGGCTAATTCGGAGCCTTGCAAAGCCGTCATCGTAAAATCGAAGCGCATCCGCCGCTGCCGCGGCTGGACCGTCCATCCGACGGTGAGCTCATCCGTCTGGTTTATTAGTTGGTCGATGGTTTGACCGAGCGTCGATTCGATTTTCGCCGCCAGCTGCTTGTTCGCGTCCGCAGTGTCGGCCATGGTCGGGTCGAGTCCCATCCGGACCCCGGTCGTAAGCTGCTTGACCGCTGCATCGCGCAGTGATTTGGGGATGTCTTGCGTGTGAACTCGTAGTGCCATATCGTAGGTCTGATCGAGGTCTTGGAGCAGCTCGGACGGATCGGCGGGCAGATCGACCAGATAGCGTGCGTGGTCCGAGAAAAACAACCAGGGGCCGACCTGTTTCAGATAAACACCCTTATCCGTGCCCAAGCGGCGGATGCCGTTATCCAACTGTTCCGCCTCCACACTGAACTGTTTGTTTACTTTGGCCAAGACCTTTTCAAGGTCCTTAACCGGGATGAACCCAATGCCGCGGGGCTGCTGGTCGCTGCCCAGCGTCACATAGACGCCGGACGGCTTGCTCGGATCGATATTCTGCAACAGGTCCGCGGTCATCAGATGAACCATGCCGCCCAACTCGGCACGTCCGAACACTCGCGTCAAGTACGACATATCGTTCAGCAGGCGATTCGCGCTGGCGACCGACAGGACGGCTACCGGTCGCGGCGACTCCGCGGCACGCGCGGAGGGATACCCCCACATCAGCGAAAGAACGAGCAATACGAGCCAGGTATATCGTGTGTTGGGGGTCCGCAGCGTCACGGCGTTGTTCTCCTCGGTATTATCCGCACGGCGTGGAATGGTTCATTTCCCTTGATTTCGATCCCGTGCGTCGAAATACAAGACACGCACTCCGTCCCTTTGAGATAAGTACCCAACAAATCGGGTTCCGGTTTTCGTAAACCGTGCCGTATTCCTGAACCGTCGTGGCGTGTCCGGGTGGGGCGGTCCGCAGCGTCCCTACAGACCGCGCGCACGGCTCCCGATCAGACCCGCACGATTGGGTTCTTACGAGGCGGGACAACCAGAGCACCCCAGAAACGCCGGACGCGGGTCGGTGACTCCACGCCGCCGGCAGGTCCAGCCCGGCCGCACGCTCTCGTCAAAGCTGGACGGTGACCGGGGGAGAGGCATAGCGCCGTCGATGACGGTCTTAACGCTCGCGGTACGTGATGCGTCCCTTCGTCAAATCATAGGGTGAGAGCTCCACACGCACCTTGTCACCCGGGACAATACGAATAAAATGCTTGCGCATTCGCCCGGCGACGTGGGCAAGCACTTCAGCTCCCGATTCCAGTTGGACACGGAATCGGGTATTGGCAAGTGCTTGTGTGACAACTCCCTCGACTTCGAGGGCTTCTTCCTTTTTTCCCATAGAACTCTCCCGAGTAAGAGAACACGACGGAGCCGGCGCAACGGGCCCCTCTGGGCCCTCAGCGGGGCGTCGCGCGGTGCGACGATCGCGATAGAAACTATTGAAACTGCCGTCTAGTATATCAGTTACATCACTGGATTCCAGGCCAGGGTGTGCGGATCGCCGCCTCAATGTCCAGCCGTTTCCGGATCCTGAACCCCTCGTGAGCACGTTTGATGGACGATTCGCGTCAGCCAATGCAATCTGAACTCCAGGCGATTCAACAGCGGATCGCGCAGGCTCGACGTGTCGACCGCCAGCGGTTGACCCAGCGTTGGCACCGTTTGCGGCAGGCCGCGGCGCGTGGGCAACCGATTCGAGGTCAATTGAACGGTTTGGCGGCCGCTATCGAGCGTTCGTTGGCGCAACTTCGGCAACGCAACGCGAATCGGCCGGTTATATCGTTTGCACAACATCTACCGATCGTGGACTATCGCGACGCAATTGCGGCCGCGGTCGAAACGCACCAAGTCGTAGTCGTGTGCGGAGACACCGGTTCGGGAAAATCGACTCAATTGCCAAAGATCTGCTTGGAAATGGGACGCGGTGCCGATGGCATGATTGGCCATACCCAACCACGACGGATCGCCACGCGGACGATCGCGGCCCGATTGGCCGAGGAACTCGGCTGCACGCTGGGAGACCATGTCGGATATAAGATCCGATTCACCGACACGACGCGCCCCACGACGTTTGTCAAGCTGATGACCGATGGTATCCTACTGGCCGAGACGGCCAAGGATCCATTGTTCAACCAATACGATACGCTGATCGTGGACGAAGCCCACGAACGATCACTCAATATCGATTTCTTGCTGGGTTACATCAAGCGGTTATTGCCGCAGCGGCCGGATCTGCGTTGTATCATCACGTCCGCGACCATTGATCCGGAGCGGATGGCGGCGCACTTCACGACGTCCCGACAGCCGGTCCCGATCATCATGGTGTCTGGCCGTTCCTATCCGGTGGACGTTCGGTATCAAGTGCCTGAGCCCTCGGTCGATGAGCGCGAACCGGATGTGCCGGCGCAAGTCGTAATGGCAATCGAGCAACTGGTATCGGAAACACGTGGCGACATTCTTGTCTTTCTGCCGACGGAACGCGCGATTCGTGAGGTGGCGAAAACGATCGGAGGGCGGAACCGAGGTCGCGCGCAGAAGTTGGATATTCTGCCACTCTACGCGCGGCTGCCCGCCAAAGAGCAGGACCGCGTGTTCGCGGCACACGCGCAACAGCGGATCGTGCTGGCCACGAATGTGGCCGAGTCGTCGCTGACAGTGCCGGGAATCCGCGCGGTGATCGATACCGGCACGGCGCGGATTCGCCGTTACTCGGCACGCAGCAAAGTCGAACGCTTACCGATCGAGTCGATCTCGCGCGCATCGGCGGATCAGCGCAAGGGCCGTTGCGGTCGCGTCGGGCCTGGCATCTGTATCCGCCTCTACGGTGAAGATGACTATCTCGCGCGCGACGCATTTACCACGCCGGAGATCCGTCGTGCGAATCTGGCCAACGTCATTCTGCAGACACTTGCCTATCGCCTCGGTCCGATCGATGAGTTTCCGTTCGTGGATCCGCCGCGCCGCGATGCGATCCGCGACGGCTACAAGACGCTGTTCGAATTAGGCGCCATCGATCACGACCGGCGTCTGACCCCTCTGGGACGTGACCTGAGCCGCTTGCCGGTCGATCCGCGGATCGGCCGCATGATTCTCGCGGCGGATGCCGAACACTGCTTGGATGATGTTCTGATCATCGGAGCCGCGCTGGAGGCGCAGGACCCACGGGAACGGCCGGCGGAGAAAGCCGCGGCAGCCGATGCGGCACACGCCCAGTTCGCGGCGGAGAATTCCGATTTCGCCAGCTTCCTCAAGCTGTGGGACTTTTACCATCACCTCAAGAGCACGCTATCACGCAATCAGCTGCGCCGTGCCTGTCGACAGAATTTCCTTTCCTTCAACAGGGTTCGTGAATGGGCCGATATTTATCGCCAGTTGCGGCGCATCATCCAGGACAGTGGACGTCGGATCGGGCGGCGTAGTGATGATTCCGATTCGATTCATCGTGCGGTTCTGACCGGCCTGCTCGCGGGCGTCGCATACCGCACCGATGGCTATCAGTACACAGGCACCGGTGGCGGAAAACTCTTTATCTGGCCGGGATCCGTGCTGTTTCGGTCACGCCCCCTTTGGATCATGGCCGCCGAACAGGTAGAGACAACTCAGCGCTATTGCCGCACGGTCGCCCGGATCCAGCCTGAGTGGATCGAACCACTCGCCAAACATCTCGTGAAATACTCGCACCAGGATCCCCATTGGAGTCGGCGCGGTGCCATGCCCATGGTCTGGGCACGCGTCACGTT
>CAZSOG010000070.1:0-10684 GCA_964607555.1 uncultured Pirellulaceae bacterium
ACTTGTCGCCGCAGTTTGCCTGGCTGGGGTTTCGTTCGGAAGTCAAAGAGCTTCTTGCACTTGCGGACGTCGTCACATTGCCGTCCTACTACCGGGAAGGTGTGCCCCGTGTCCTGCTTGAAGCAATGGCTTTGGAAAAACCGATCGTGACAACCGATAACGTCGGTTGTCGCGAAGTTGTTGAGTCTGGCAAGAACGGTTATCTGGTGCCCGTGCGGGATTCTCAGAAGCTGGGCGAAGCCATCGAGCGACTGATTTGTGATGATTCGCTTGCTCGTTCACTTGGTAAATCCTCGTTGGCCAGGGTTCGAAGCGAGTTCGAGGAGTCCATTATCGTGTCACGAGTCTGCAAGGAGCTATACGAGCTCGACGCGTAAATCGCGGCTTGGACTTTTCTTGGGATTCCGTCTTCGAGGCGGCATGCCGAGGCGTTCTTGATTCAGGAGTTGAGATGAGATCATCAGATACTGCCGAGGAGCATGAGGAAACCGCGTGTATTCTGTGTGGTTCGATGGAAAGCACATTTGTCTTCAAGGAAAACGGTTATGACTTGTTGAGATGTCCTGACTGTGGTCTGTTTTTTGTACACCCGATGCCGAGTTATGGACAAAACTTCACTGAGCACAGAGACGTCGAGCTTCCAACTGCCGAGAGGCACTATTCAATCGAGAAGAGTTTTTTCGATCAATGGTATTCGCAGATCCGTCATGAGTTGCTCACATCCGATACCTTGCTGGATGTTGGATGTGGGTGTGGACGGCTGCTGGAACTGATTCGATCGGACTTTCCCGATAAGCATATTTCTGGAATCGAACTGGACAAAAAGAGGGCTGAGTTTGCAAGCGAAAAAGCAGGGTGCGCCATCCATACAAGACCTTTGGAAGTGCTCGACCTGGATCAGGATTGTGATACCGTCATCATGATCAATGTGTTATCGCATATTCCGAATATCAGAGAGTTTCTGGTCTTCCTTTGGGAGTTCTTGCCTGACAATGCGAGAATACTGATCAAGACCGGCGAGTGCGCGCGCAACGTCCGGCGTATTGATGGGGGGAATAAATGGTACTTGCCAGATCATGTTCACTTCTTGGGCCTGGAGACGATCGACTACATCTGCAAAACGTTTGGTTTCATCAAGGTCAAACACGAGAGATTACCGTACGCGAAACTGCTTTTTGATAAGAAGTCACTTGGGCAAATGAGTGGGAATCGTGGCAAGGACCTTATTCGGAAAACACTCATTCATCTGCCACCGTTAAGGATGGCCTTGTCATTTGTTTTTCAGGTTCTATTCAGTCGGATATATACTTCGTTCATCGTCCTGCAGAAGGGCCCTCGTGCTGGTTCCGTGTAACGATAAGTGCACGGAGCTATCGCGTGGTCGTTGAAGAGAGTGTAATTCATGATGCCAGACTTTTGGACGGTGACAGAGCTTTCGGGCGACGATGCTACACGGGAACAGGTGGAACGAATGTGCCACCGCTACGTGTGGGCGTCATCGTATTGCAAGGGCCAGGACGTCATTGAAGTGGCCTGTGGAATGGGACAGGGACTCGGTTTGCTGCTGGAGACGTCGCGCAGCGTGCGGGCCGGGGACTACGACGAAAAAATCCAGCAAGCGGCTCAGGAGTATTACGGTTCACGTCTTGCCGTTGATGTTGTTGACGCCCAGAATATGCCCTATGCGGACAATTCGGCCGATGTCATTATCTTGTTCGAGGCACTCTACTATCTGCCGGAACCTGATCGCTTTGTCAAGGAATGTGAACGTGTCTTGCGTGCCTGCGGGAGAGTGTTGATCGCCAATGCCAACAAGGATCTCGTGGACTTCAATCCAAGTCCTTTTTCTCACACATACCATGGAGTGGTAGAGTTGGGCGAGTTATTTCGTGGCCATGGGTTTAATGTCGATTGTTACGGGTATTTGTCGTGCCGTGAGATCACCATGCGTCAACGAGTATTGCGTGGAGCCAAGGTCGTCGCGGTCAAGTGTGGTCTGATGCCGAAGACGATGAAAGGCAAGAAACTACTGAAGCGGCTGGTATTTGGTCGCTTGGTAGCCATGCCTGCCGAAATCAAGCCAGAAATGATTGAGTATGCGGCGCCGGGTCAAGTGCCATTGGATAAGCCTGACCGCGATCACAAAGTCATCTATTGTGTCGCGACTCGCGGTAACTCGAACTCGGAGAATTGATGCCAAATGGTGAAGCGACTGTTTGATATCACGTGCAGTGTCTTGGGGCTGGTGCTTCTTTCGCCCTTGCTTGTCTTGATCGCAATGTGGATCAAGCGTGATTCACCCGGTCCGGTGTTCTATCGTGGCCTGCGCGGGGGACGAAACGGAAAACCGTTTCGTATTTTTAAATTTCGATCGATGGTTCAGGATGCGGACCGCATCGGCGGCCCGTCGACTTCGGGTGATGACATGCGGATGACACGAAGCGGCAGGTTTATTCGCGCGTTCAAGCTCGATGAACTGTCCCAACTGATCAACGTGTCATGCGGTGACATGAGTCTCGTGGGGCCGCGGCCGGAAATCATCAGTAAGGTCGAAAAGTACACGGACGAGGAAAAGAGAACACTCCAACTGCGCCCCGGCATTACCGACTGGGCTTCGATTTGGAACTCGGATGAAGGGGGGATCCTGGAAGGTGCGATCGATGCGGATGCGGTCTATGAAGAGATTATTCGGCCGCGCAAGATGGAACTTCAGCTATACTACTTGAGGAATCGTTCTTTCGTTTCTGATATCAAGATCATTTGCTGCACCCTCGTGCGAATCGTCAACAAGAAATGGACGCCGAAAGAGCTGCGGGGATACCCGACCTATTCGCAACTTCGTGCGGAATCGCTTGAAGTGATTGAGCGACAAAACCGGAACCTTCGGGGCGAAGCAACCGTCAGACGGTGAAACGGAGCAATATGATGTCAGTGTTTACAACTCGCAGTGTGCCCTTCTTTGACTATCCACAGGTGTTTCTCGAGCACGAAAAAGAAATCCTCGAGATTGTCGCTGACGTCGGGCGACGAGGGGCCTTTATTCTTCAGCAGGATGTCCAACAGTTTGAAGACGCGCTCGGGCAGTACATCGGCGTACGCCACGTGATCGGTGTCGCCAATGCGACGGATGCCTTGTGGATGCTCTGCCGCGCCGCAGGACTTGGGCCGGGCGATGAGGTCGTATTCTGTACGCACACGATGGTCGCGACCGCGGCAGGAATCCACTTTACTGGCGCAACACCCGTACCGTGCGAAACCGGACGGGACTTTGAAATGGATGCGGAATCCGTCGAAAAGTGCGTCACGCCCCGGACGAGGGCGATCATGCCAACGCAACTCAACGGGCGCTGTGCCGACATGGATGCTCTGCGAAAGATATGCGACAGGCACCGACTGATGCTGCTCGAGGACTCGGCTCAGGCCCTCGGGGCGAAATTCAAAGGACAATGCGCCGGCACCTTCGGCCGCGGCGGCGTGATCAGTTTCTATCCCGCCAAAACACTCGGCTGCCTTGGCGATGGGGGGTGCGTTGTAACAAACGATGACGATGTCGCGTTCAAAGTCCGTCAATACCGTGATCACGGTCGCAACGCACAGCTGGAGGCGGAAGTCTGGTGCCTCAATTCGCGGCTTGATAATCTGCAGGCGGCAATTCTCCTGTATAAACTGGCCTACTACGACCAGTGGATCAAACGCCGTCGTGAGATTGCAGCACTGTACCAGAGTAGACTGGCGGATGTGGAGCAACTGACGCTCCCGCCCGGCCCGGATGCTGATGCGGATCGGTTCGATGTTTTTCAAAACTATGAGATCGCGGCGGAACAGCGCGACGCGCTGCAGACGCATTTGCGCCAGCGCGGAATCGGCACGATTGTCCAATGGGGTGGAGCGCCCGTCCATCTGATGCGCCGACTTGGATTCAAGCACGCGTTGCCCTACACCGAGCAGCTGTTCGAACGCCTGCTTCTGCTGCCCATGAACCACTTCTTGTCAGATGACGACGTCCAATACGTTTGTCAAGAGATACGGCGGTTCTATGGGGCGCCGTAGGGGTTAGGAATCAAGTGACAGGTAACTTGTTAGTGGATTGCAGTAGAACAAACAACGCAGAGGTCGCGGGTGCGCACTCTGCGTTTCAACCTTTTGGATTTTGCTGAGGCGAGCTAGTTGGAGTATCGAATGGAAAGTAATCAGCAGCGGGGCGTCATCGAGTACTCTCGCGATGTCTTGCGATCGATATATGAGCGAATGCTTACAATTCGATTGTGCGAAGAGAGCATGGTTGAGCCCATATTGAACGGGGCCATTCGTTGTCCATGCCATTTGTATTCGGGGCAGGAGGCGATCGCGGTTGGAATGTGTCATTTTCTTGACGCGCGTGATTCCGTCTTCAGCAATCACCGGTCGCATGGGCACTATCTGGCGATGGAAGGTGACGTCTACGGCTTGTACAGCGAGATATATGGCGCCGCGGACGGCTGTGCGAAGGGGCGCGGTGGGTCCATGCACCTGATTTCGCCGGAGAACGGTATACTCGGCGCCGCCCCGATTGTCGCCGGGACGATCTCGTTGGCCGTGGGGGCCGCTTTGGCATTCCAGATTCGAAATGAACCGTGCGTGGCAGTGACGTTTTTTGGCGATGGTGCAACCACCGAAGGTGTGTTGATGGAGGCCATGAACTTCGCGGCACTGCGGCAGTTGCCAGTCGTGTTCGTCTGCGAGAACAACTTTTATGCGACCCATATGCCCGTGCGCGATATCCGCCCCGACGTCGATATTTATCGAATTGCCGAGCCATTTGGAATTGAAACGCGCCAGGTGGATGGCAACAACGTGCTGGCGGTAATGGAAACGGCGCGCGAGGCGGTTGACTTGTGTCGACGCGGTCGGGGACCGTTTTTCATGGAGGCGCAAACGTACAGAATGCGTGGTCATGTGGGTCCGGATGACAATATCCAAGGTGTGCACACTGATATCCGCGCGCCGGCGGAGGTGGAAGCGTGGAAGGCAAAGGACCCAATTCCGCGATTCGGACAGTACCTGGTGGACACGAATCAATTTGACGAAAGCGAGCTTGAAAGCATTCGAAACGAGGTGCGTGAGCGCATCGATGCTGTTCAGAAGCGTGGCTGCCAAGCCGCCAAGCCCAACGGAAGTGAATTGGCTCACAATGTCTTCAAATAAATCTTCGAATAAACGAATCTTGAAATACAGTTTCGCGATCAATGAGGCGTTGCATCAAACGATGGCCGAAGACGCTTCGGTTTTTCTGATCGGCCAAGGCGTCAAGAGTCCGTGGTATGTCGGTCATACGGCAGACGGGCTGCTGGACCGTTTTGGCGAAAAGCGGGTCATTGATACGCCCGTGTCGGAGAATGCCGTGACCGGCGCGGCCGTCGGCGCGGCACTCAACGGAATGCGCCCCGTCGTCGTCCATCCGCGGATGGATTTCATGATGTACGCGTTTGATCCCATTGTCAACGAGGCGGCCAATTGGTGCTATATGAGCGGTGGTCGGTCGAGCGTGCCGGTCGTGGTCTGGGGAATCATCAATCGGGGCGGCGAGCAGGCAGCTCAACATTCACAGGCCATTCATGCGATGTTCGCCCATGTTCCGGGACTCAAAGTGGTCATGCCGGCGACGGCATATGACGCCAAGGGGTTGATGGTGGCCGCAATTCGTGACAACAACCCCGTGGTCTTTGTGGATGATCGGTGGCTGTATGGTGACGAGGGCGACGTGCCGGAGGATATCTATGAAGTTCCGATCGGCCAGGCGATCGTGCGGCGCGACGGTGCTGATGTGACGGTCGTTGCCACCTCGGTCATGGTGAAGATCGCATTGGCAGCGGCCCGGGAAATGGCGGCCGATGGAACGGGGGTCGAGGTGGTTGACGTTCGCACGGTCAAACCGTTGGATCAGGATGCGATCCTGCGTTCGGTCAGGAAGACGGGGCGGTTGGTCGTCGCGGACGGCGGTTGGCGCAGTTTTGGCGTCGCGGCGGAAATAGAGGCGCGCGTGTTCGAAGAAGCATTTCATGCCATGAAGACGCCACCCGTGCGCGTGACCCTGCCGGACGTTCCCGCGCCGGCTTCACAGACGTTGGAAGCCCGTTATTATCCGCGGAAAGAACACCTGTTGGAAGCTATTCGTGCCGTGCTGCACTAGCGAAACAGAATGAATTGCACGGTTTTGCGTGCGTTTTCGCGTCTTTGCCTGTGGATCATCCCCTCACCCGCGAATTCCCGATTCCCAATCCGCCGTGCGTAACCTAGAATATGACATGCACCAGTGATCCACCGCGCCGATTAACCGGAGCCATGATTCATGATTGACGCACCACGTAACACGACCGCACCTGGGCCGAAATCGTCCGCGCCTCCAGACGTGAGTATCTTCGATGTTTTCGGCGTGTTCCGACGCCGCAAGTGGCTCATACTGTTTGGCTTGGTTTGCGGCCTGGGACTGGCGGCGCTGTATTTCTTTCGGGCAACACCAATCTACGAGTCGAAAATCGAAGTGCTGGTGATGCCGAAGAACCAGAATCTGCCCTCGGCAAATGCAAATGCCAGTACGTCCGTGCAACAGGAAGTCGTTGACGAGGGGATCATGGCGACCCACATCCAGTTGCTCAAGAGCCCTGAGGTGATCAAGAAGGCGATCGAAGACAACGAGCTATTGAAACTGAGAACCTTTCGGGAGGCGCTCGCGAAGGAGAAGCAGCGTCGATTCGACCCGGCTGCGGGCGCGAAACAGAAACTGCGTCGATTCAATCCGGTCGAGTTTGTTTCAGGGTTGATTACCCGTGACCACTTGACCGTTACCACGGGTGGGGAAGGCAAGGCCAAAGAGGCACGCGTGTTGCGCGCGACATTTCGTGGGCCTTATCCCGAGGACAACGTGGCGGTGCTCAGTGCCTTGGTTACGAGCTATCAGAAGTTTCTTGGTGACACATTTACGAACACGAGTGTCGAGGCTATCGAATTGATCACGAAAGCAAAGGATCAGATTGGCGAACACTTGGACCGACTCGAGAAGGAGTATCGCACATTTCGGAAAGACGTCCCCTTGTTTTGGAAAGGCAAGGAGAGTATGAATCTCCATCAGGAACGTTTGGCCAAGATAGAACAGTCACTGACCGAAATCGCGCAGCGGTCTGCGGAAACCAAGGCGCGGCTGGAAGTGATCGAAGAGACACTGGCGAAGAAGAGCATCGATCAGTTGAGTGATGTCGAGAAACTGGCGCTGTTGAGCGAGTCGGATGTGCAACGCCTGTCGTTGCTGATCGAAGCCAGCCGCCCCAATCCGGATCGCACGGCCTTTCAGGCCACCAATCCTGTTCGGCAGGAGCAGGCGCAGGCCGAATACGAGCGTCTCCTTTCCTTGCTGTTGGACGAAGCGAAGTTGATGGAAGATTACGGCCCGGACCATCCGAAAGTCAAATCCGTGCGCGAGCAGGTCAGATTGACGCGCGACTTCTTGCAGAAGAATTCGCCGAAAACGGAGTTGCACGAACCGGTCGGGTTGAACCCGACGGAACTGCTTACGGCACATTTGGGGCTTCTACGGCATGACTTGGCGGAAATGAAAAAACGCAAGACCGAACTCGAGCGCATTTCAAAAGAGGAAGAAGAAGCCGCGAAAAAACTTGTGATGTCCGAGCTGGACGGCGAGCAGATGAGCAGTCAGATCGAACGGCAGAAGGAGTTGTTTGAAACGGTTGTCGAGCGTTTGCGCGAGATTAGCCTGATCCAGGATTATGGCGGGTACATTACCGAAGTGATTGCGCAGCCCACAATTCCTGATAGTCAGGCGTCGCCGCGACTTAGTCTCGTCATCGCATTGGGAGGCTTGTTGGGCGTCCTGTTTGGTGGCGCGCTGGCGCTGCTCGTCGATTTGGCGGACAAGACATTCCGCGATCCGGACGAAATATGCAAGGCACTCGATCTGCCAATTCTGGCGCACATTCCTCGGCTGAGAATCTCGAAAGCAATGCGCAAGTCAGCGTCCAATGGTGATGAAAATAAGATCCCGGCCGCGGACGTGATTGTCTACCACAGTCCCAACGGGCCGGAGGCCGAGGCGATCCGCGGCCTGCGCACGTCATTGTACTTTGGGAGCGGCGGTCTGAAGTACCGGGTCTTGCAGGTGACGAGCCCGAACCCGAGCGATGGCAAAACCACGGTAGCCGCGAATCTCGCGGTCGCGGCGGCCAATGGTGGCCGACGTGTCCTCATGATGGATGCGGACTTGCGCCGACCGCGGTTGGCGAAGCTGTTTCATGCCGAATCGGAAGTTGGATTGGCGGAGATCCTGGCCGATCGCGTGGAGTGGGTGGACGCTATCCAGGAAACGGAAATCCCCAACCTGTGGATCTTGCCGTGTGGTGCGGCACCATCCAATCCGGCCGAGCTGTTGACGCGCGATCGGTTCGATGAGTTCTTGAACCTCGTGCGCGAGTGCTACGACCTGGTGATTATCGATAGCCCTCCGCTGTTGGCTGTCTCGGATGCCGCGACAATCGCACCGCGTGTCGATGGCGTCGTGTTGACCATCCGCATCATGAAAAATGGTGGGCCCGCAGCCGTGCATGCCAAAGAAATGCTCACTGCCGTTGATACGAACATCGTCGGCGTCGTCGTCAATGATGTCGATGAGAACAGAACCTACCGCCAGGCGTATTACGGGAAAAAATATGGCTACGGATATGGATATCGGCGGAAATACGGATATGGGCATAGATATACGTATGGGGACAAACGCGAAACGAACGGAGAGAAGAAACTCGAGAATGTCTCGAGTTAGATCCGCGACCGAACGCGCGGACGCGGTGGATCGAAATGAGCAAACGCCGGTGAGCCATATGGCCCACCGGCGTTTTTTTGTTTTTTTGGCCGTTCACCGTTCAGAAGGCCGTCAACCGTTGAGGATCGCGGATCGACGCGGATGTTCCGAAAAAAGGTCCGCTGCGTTCAGCGTTTCGTTCGACACCGTTTTTCCCTTGTTCCGCACCACCGGGCACAATCAGTTGAACAAACTGTCCAAACTCAGGTTCAGACGGATCATGCTCAATGCCGTGTTCAACATAACTTCAGTTGACGTGTACTCCAGGACGATCAGGTCATTCGGTTCGACCAGGATCCGGTTCGTTGGATCACGCAACGCTTTCTTGAGGTCGATCTTGATGACCTGCTGCTGGCCGTTGACCATGCGCAGGACCAGCACGCGTGTCGGTGGAAACAGCTGGCCAACACCGGCGCCGCGGCCGTCGTAGCCGCCGCCGGCCGATGCCGCGATGGAACCGCCCGCCATCGCCATCGCTCCCAGCACGTCCAAATCGAAGTCACGTGGGATCGGGTGCTGCCCGCCCTGGATCAACCCGCCCGTGTAAAACACCTCGGCGTCACGCGAACGGATGTAAACGATGTCTCCATCGTTGAGAATCACGTCTTCCTGAGATAACTGTTGCGTGGGCTGACCTGGTTCAACACGGAGCGGAATACGCGTTACGATCTTCGACTTGTCGTTGGGCATCTGATCGGTGATATCGACCCCGTTGTGGAGGTCCTGAAGGATGGGCTCGATCTCCTGGGCACCCGCGAAACTGCCGCGCAGGATCGTGATTTCATCCTTCGCATCCAGACCGGGTAGGCCGCCGCTTTCCGTCAGGGCGTGCAGCACGTCGTTCTCGTACGCTCTGAGCTCCACGAGCTTCGCGCTGTTCGTGCGGTTGCTGCCGATCGTCGCCGCGCCTCCCGTGGCGATCTGGGCGTTCTTCTCGCCGTCTTCGCGCAACACGAGTACGCGGAACGTGCGCGGCTTGAGCAGCGTGACAATGATCCGGTCGCGGCCGGGCACTAAAATGCGATGGTCGACCGTGTAGGCGCGACGGATTACCGACTCGAGCTGTGGTAACGTCAGGCCCTCGGCATGGATCGGCGGAACCAACGGCAATGGTAACGTGCCGTCCTCGCGGATCGGAACCGGATACCCGATCGCCGGCGGCAGGCCTTGCTGAGTCACGTCCTTCTGGTCCGCGAACTGGACGGGCAAAGGCTCGTCGCGGCTGCCCAGGACACCCTCAATGTACACACCCAACGTGTCGCGCGGCCCTAGAATGTACACTGCGGGCGGATCCTGCCGCAACCGCAGGTAGTTGATCGGTACGCGCGACGAACGCGGCCCGCCGTGTAGCCCGTTGGGAAACATTGACGGTGATACCGTGTAACGGTCCGGGACGCTCGTGCAGCCCGCCGAGAGTATGAGGATGCTCAGTGCAACGATTGACAGATATCCACGTCCACTTCGTCTGGCCAACATTGCGTTTCCCCCCAATGGTATTCTCTCGTCTGTCAGCGGGACTGCCGGCTGCGGCGCCCAAGGCTGGTTCGTGTCGTCATGAACTCATCACGGGTTGTTTTGGTCGGACTATCGGTGGATCGAGAGCCTCCGCTACGATCCGCACTCCCCGCACCGTACAGACAGACCGTACAAGCGGCGGGATCTAATCTGTCCTAATAACCCGATCGACTCGGGCAAACCCGTAGCTGAAGAAGAAAAGGTCTAACCAGGAGACTGACGGCAGATTGCCTAAGTTGACAGGAGTTAGGAGTTAGATTCCTAGGCTATCACATGCGCGCACCGTGCGCGCATGTTTCCAAGCGAACAACGGAAGCGGCGGAA
>CAZSOG010000071.1:0-10663 GCA_964607555.1 uncultured Pirellulaceae bacterium
CGCGATCCACGGTCGATATCCAACGACCCGATTGATCGAATTCGTTCACATGCACTGTGCCATCGGGCGCCACGATGGTTGCCGGGATCCGTGCGCCGCCGTATGTCAGACGGACGGTATTCCCCCCAGGATTCGTGGCGCTCGCCATGTTGCCCAACGCATCGTACGAACGCGTCGATACATGGTCTTCCGCGTCGGTAAACCGCACGAGGTTTCCGTTGGCATCCAAATCGAACGACACTCTCAAAACACGCGCGCCGGTTGCCGTTGTTACTCTTACGGAGTCACCGAGTTGGTTGCCATTCGCGTCACGGGTGAAACTGCGCGTTACCCCCAGCGGGTCGGTGACGGCGCGGGTATTGCCAAACGCGCCGTACTCCCAGGCCGTTACGGCACCCACCGGATCTTTCGCCGAGGTCTTGTTGCCGCGATCATCGTAAGTGTAACTGGTTAGTCCCTCCAGCGCGTCCGCGACCAAAACAAGATTACCACGTTCGTCGTACGCGTTCTGCGTGGTGTTTCCGAGCGGATCCGTGGCACTCAGAGGAAGATGACTCGCATCGTACGTATAACGCGCAACTTCCCCCAAGCCATTGACAAACGAGGTCACATTTCCCCGCCCATCATACGTCATACGCACGGTTTCACCCAGCGGGTTCGTTTCGGTGACCTGATTCCCGGCCTGATCGTATTGCCGTAGAGTCGTGTTGTCAAACGCATCGGTTTGCCGAACGATCTGGCCACGACCATCCATCTCCAGCGTCATCGGGTTCCCCAAGGCATCGAGAACTGTTTCGAGTCGATTGTCGGGATCATGGACAAAACTCGTTTTCGTGCCATTGATGTCCAGTACCGTGATCAGGCGACCCGCCGCGTCGTATTCAGTACGTGCGCCAGTCCGGCCCAGCGCGTCGATCACTTTGTCAAGGTAATGTTGTCTGGCACTGCCATAGAGAAACCGCGTGACGTTTCCCACGCGATCCGTGACCGAAATCAAATCACCGCCCGGACTGTATTGGTACTCCGTACGCTGCCCCATCGGATCGATCACCGCGGTGATGCGGCCGCGCGTGTCGCGTTCGAACTGGATCTGCTTGCCGGCCGTGCTGACCGCGCCGGCCGCGCTGAAGTCGATCCGGTTGTCGTTGCGATCCGTGACGCTCTTCAACTTGCGGGTCGCCCCATCGATGCGATAACGCGTGCCGTTTATCGTCGTCACGGTATACCCGCCACCGAAGTCGGGCGCCGCCGGATTCCAGGGGATGTTGCCCGCCGCGAACAGCTCGCCAAACCCGTTGACCAACAACTGGCCGCCACCGGCCGACAGCTTACTCGTGTTGCCCGGGTCGGGCGTGAATCGAGGTGAAGCCAACACCAGGTTATTACCAAAACCAGGCAGAACACGAATCACGGGGTTGAACGTCCAGCCCTGCCGCGATCCGCCCGGCAGCGTGATGTAAACTTTCGCCCCCACGCTCATCGGCGGGAAAATCCCCATGTCTTCCATGCCGCTGCCCGGAATGCTCACGCGCAGGTCCACGTCGCGGAAGTCCATCGTCCAGCCAAAACCGAAATCACCCGCCTTGTTGGCGCTCAACGAGTCGTATGTGCGACTGACCGTGATGTCAATCCCGCTGACCGGAATCGACAAGTCCACGAAGCTCAACCGGAAATTCCCCAATTTCAACTCGCCCGACACGCCAAAGTTCTGCTCCACACGCCGCGTCTGGCCGGTGACATCGGTGGCGTCCAGCCGCAGCACGTACGTGTCGTTGGGCAGCAATGTCGGATCGAAATGGCCGAGCACGCCATTTTCGACCACGGTTGTGCCGCTGCCAATCTGGGTGAAGTCCTCGGTGCCGAAGGTCGCCCACGACAGGGTCCAGTCGCGCAAGTCGTCGTCCTTGACCGTGCCGATCACATCGGTGGGTGCCGTCACGATACCGTCGGCCGCCGGCGTCGTGATCGCCGCGGTGGGCGCCGTCGCGTCATCCACGACCGAACCGGGCAAGACACGGATCGGCAATCGGGTCGTACCTTCGTTGCCGGCCGCGTCGCGGGCCGTGGCCACCAACTCAAAATCGCCCGGGCGCGGGAACCGCATGATCGTGTTGCCATGCCCGTCCAACGGCAGCGCGACCCCCAGGAACGTCAGCCCCAGATCGGTAACCGCCACGTTGTCACTGGCGGAGACGCGGATCGGGATGTCGCTGTCGGTGTGTACCACCGTGCGACGCATCAGGATCGTGACCCGCGGCGCCTGTTGGTCCGTCGTTACGTCGAGCGAAAACGATTGCGTGCTGGTCTTGCCACTCAGATCGGCGACCGCGATTGCCACCGGGTGGGAACCCAGATCGTTCGCAGCGGTCGTCCAGCGGACGCGGCCGTGTCGGTCGATCGTCATGTTCGGCGGCGCGGTTGTCAACTGGTAGGTCAACGGATCGCCTTCCGGGTCGGTCGCCTTCACGTCATATTGATACGTGGCGCCGATGGCCACGGCGGTTTTCGGTTGCGAGTGAATGTCCGGCGGCGTGTTGGCCGCCAGCACGCGCAGCGTATACGACTGCAGCGCGACGCCACCGGCCGTGTCCGCGGCCGACAACGTGACCGCGGTAACGCCTGCCTGCGCGGCGGTCGGCGTCCAGCTTACCAGCCCGGCACCGTCCACGCTCATGCCGGCCGGACCCGAGGCGATCGCGATCGCGACCGCATCCCCCTCCGGATCCGTCGCGTCGACTTGATACGTGTACGGCACTCCCATCGTCGCCCCACGCGGCGGCAGCGAATGGATTTCCGGCGGCCGGTTCGGCAATCCCGTGCCGACCTCGATCCGCCAAGTCTGCCGCACCACGCCACCCGCATGATCGTCGACGCGCACGGTCACGTCGTGGCCACCTTGGTGCAGCGGGTCCGGGGTCCAGCTGATCTGCCCGGTCGCCGTGTCGATCGCCATCCCGGTCGGGGCCTGGTCCAGCGCGAAGGCGAGCGGATCCCCTTCCAGGTCATGGGCAGTCAAGGCGTACAGATAGGTCGTACCGACCGCTGCCTCGGTCGGCGGGACCGATGTGATCACCGGTGGCACGTTCCCGCCACGCACGACGATCGTGAACGTCTCGGCCGCCGTGCCGCCCTGGGCATCGAGGACGCGCAACCGAACCTCGTTGGCGCCTAGTTGATCCGCCTGGGGCAGCCAGCGAAGCGTCCCGCGCAGCGGATCGATCGACATACCGGTCGGGGCCTGGTCGAGCGTGAATCGCAGCGGGTCGTTCTCCGCGTCATCGACCCGTGGATCATATGCGTACAGGTGGTCCACCGTGGCGGCCACCGGTGCCGCCGACACGATCACCGGATCAAGATTGGCCGGCCGGCTGGTGACCATGATCGTGAAGTTCTGCTCGGCGGTGCCGCCACGCCCGTCGTCCACGCGGACCAGCACGCCCTGATCACCCATCTGGTCGGCCGCCGGGACCCAGTGGATCAATCGATCGGCGTCGACGGTCATCCCCGTCGGCGCGGTGACGAGCGTGGTCGTCAGCGGATCGTTGTCGCTGTCGGTTGCCGCGAGCCGATAAAAGTAGTCCCGGCCCAATCCGATCTGGTCGCGCGGTGTCGACTGGATCGACGGATCCTGGTTCGGTGCCGCCGCCAGGACCGTCAGATCGTACGACTGGCTGGTCACGCCGCCCTGACCGTCCAGCACGGTAACCGTGACCGGATTCAGGCCCAGGTCGCCGGCAATCGGTGCCCACTGGATCAAGCCGGTCGTTTCATCGATTGTCATCGTGCTCGGCGCCGGCGAAAGTCGATATACCAATGACGTATCTTCGGCATCCTGGGCACGGACCAGATACTGGTAAGCAGTACCGGCCACCGCCTCCGTATCGGGCAGGGAAGTAATAACCGGCGCTGTGTTGGCACGTTGCACTTGAATGGTGAAGTCCTGGATGTCGACCTGACCGTGATCCGCCCGGTCGCGCACACGCAGCAGCACGCGGTGCGGGCCCGTCTGTAAATCGTTCGGTGTCCAGAGCACGGCGCCGCTTTGCAGGTCGACCGTCATCCCGCGGGGTCCGACCGACAGATCGAATTCCAGCGGTCGCCCGTCCAGATTCTCCACGGTCGGTTGATAGCGAAGAAGGTGCCCGGTCGTCGCGTCGGTCGGCGCCGAACTGACGAACTTCGGCGCTCGCGGATCGACCGGCACGCCGTTTTGCGTATTGATCCAATCGCCCGTCAGCGACTGGCCGGCGGCGACCGTCACGGTGTCAAAGCCGTCGGTCGGCCGAGTGGGTGCCCAGCCGGGTTGACCTTCCTCGGCAACCCGGTACTGACCGGGTGCGAGGCCGCCGAGCCGATAACGTCCATCGCGATCGGTCACGGTGAACTGCTCGTCGGGCTCACGGACGCCGTTGCTATTCTGGTCCAGATAGATCATCCAGCCTTCGGTGCCACGCAGGGCCACATCGAACCCACCTTGATTGTCGCTCAGGCCGGAGCCTTCCATCACACCCAGGAACAGTCGGGTGGCACCGGTGGGTACGCGAATCTGCTGCGTCTGGCCATCACGGGTTCGACCATCGCCGATAAAGAAGACCTGTTGTAGCTGTGGATCGAGCGACAGATAGTCAATCCCGCCCGGCACATTCCCGCTATCGCGAAAGTCCAACGTTTCGGGCGCCGGCGTGGCGTCCGGCTGATCGGGACCGAGGAACACGCCGACCAGGGAACCGAGCGGAGCATACGCATTGGCGATGCCGTAGCGGGCGCCGCGGTGATGGCTCGCAAAATTATATCGGTCGACAGTAAACCGCTCGCCATCGGCCGTTGCCCCGTCCACGGCACCGCCGGTCGTGGCTGCAATGCCGCCAGCCGCCAACGACAGTATGGAACCCGGCGCAAACGGCAGACCCACGAACTCGATCGGGCTCTGGTCCGGCGCCACGGTCGTGGCGGCAGAACTGGCGTAGTCCGTCGTCCCGTCCGGCATGCCGGCCAGCCACGGGTCGGTCGTGCCGGGCACGTGCAGCGTGAATAGGGCGAGCGGCAATCCACCGCCCGCCGGATCCGGATGCTTACCACCGGCGATTTCCACCGGCGCCGTCTCCAGCACGTTGAGTGTATAGGTCTGCTCGTCGAAGGCGCCCTTGGCATCCTCGACCCGAATCGTCACCAGCTGCGTTCCAGCTGCCGCGCCCGGTTCGCTTACCAGCGGTGTCGGCACGCGTTGCGGCAAACGGCCCGCGGCACCCACCAGCGTGCCATCGTTGCCGAACGCCGAATGGTCCGGAACCGTCGTCCCGCCGGCTTCCGAAAACGTCCAGAACCCGACCAGTCCGCGTGGGTCCAGCAGCTGGGAACGTTCGTATTCAGCATGAATCTCCGCGGGAGTGCGCACGACGTTATACACGCGAACGTCGTTGAGTGTGCCCTCGAAAAAACGATCCACGAACGTTTGGCTGCCGCCGATTCCAAACGGCAGATCCGCGAACGTACGTCCCAGCAGCGGAATATCCAGCGTGGCCTCGCGCTGGCCATTGACAAAAAGCTCCATCGTGCCGAAGGCGCTGAATGTCGCGGCGACGTGGTACCAGTGCCCGGGCTGGATCAGCGTCGTGCTCTCGATTTGCGGCGCGAACGCCTGGCTGTTCATACCGGCCTGGAATGCAAACCGGTTGCTCGCATCGGCCATTAAGGCCAGTTGATCGGAACCGCCTGAATTCCCCACTAATTGTTGCCTGTGATTGACATCGGACGGCGCCCGTGGAAATTGGACCCAGGCCGACAGGGTCGCCTCGTGGTTCAGTCGCAAACTGTCGCTGGCCGGTACTTCCAGGATGTCGTCCTGACCGTCAAGGCGTAGACCGCGGCCCGGTCCGTGTCCGTTCCACTCGACCAGGCCCGTTTGTGGATCGATCGTCATTCCCGGCGCCGCGGCCGCCAACGAATAGTACAACCGGGCGTCATCCGCGTCCGCGCTGTGAACCTGATAGTGGTAGGGCGCCAAAGCCCTAGCGGTCGTGGCCGGTTGGCTGAAGATGTGAGGAGCGGCGTTGTCCGCGCCCGGCGTGACCTGGATGCTGAACGACTGAGCGGCCGATCCGCCGCGCCCGTCCGCAACCTCCACGGTCACGGCGTTCGGTCCGATTTGTTGCCGAGTCGGGCGCCAGGTAATCGTCCCGTCGAGTGGATTGATTAACATCCCGGCCGGTCGCGCCGGCAACGAATAAGTGAGCGGATCAACGTCGGGATCGGTCGCCTTTACCTGGTACCTGTACTGTTTGGACAGGACGTGGTTGTAGACAATCGATATGGCGTCTTCGTCCGGTGTACCGCTGATAAAGTCCAGTCTCCCATCGTCGTCCACGTCGTCCAACGAAACGGAGACCGGTCCGCTGTCCAGTAGAATCGCTTGCGCGTCGGCGAACGTACCATCGCCACGCCCGATCAACAATTGCAAGCGATCCGTATCCGTTTGAGCCGTCACCAAGTCGGGCACGCCATCCAGATCGACGTCGCCCACCGCCACGTCGGCCGGGGCACTCGCGAGCGGCACGTCAATGCGCGGGCCGAACGTCCCGTCGTCGTTACCCGGCAGGATAGTGACGCTGTGGCTACGCCGGTTGGCGGTGACAATATCCGCGCGGCCGTCCCCGTTGGCGTCTTTCACGACCACCGCCACCGGGCCGCCGCCGGCCAGCAGATCGACCGCCGCCGCGAAATTCCCGCTGCCCTGATTCACCAATAGTGAGATCGAATCCTCGGCTTCGCTGGTGACCACGATGTCCAGCTTGCCGTCGCCGGTCAGGTCGGCGATCGCCAGATCGCTCGGAAGATCGCCGACCGGCAGATCCGTGCGCGCGAAGCGGCCGGCGCCATCACCCGTCAGAACGGATACGGAATCGTCATAGCGGTTGGCCGTGATTATGTCCAGCGTATGATCGCCGTTGATGTCGATCAGGGCAATGGCCGTGGGCCCGCGACCGACCAGCAGATCCGACTGGCGCGTGAATGTGTCGTCACCGTTGCCGGTGAGCAGTTTCACATGCCCGTTGGCTTGGTTGGCCACCACCACGTCGCGCCGGCCGTCCCCATTCACATCGCCTTCGCAAAGGGCAACCAGTCCCGGTTTTCGGCTGAGAAAAATCATCGAAGAATTCGGCACGGTAGCGGTCCCCGACGTTTGCGTAACCACGATGTCCGCCCGGGTATCGCCATCCAGATCGGCCGCGTCGACGTCGCCGGCGCCGAGTGGGCCCGCCAGGGCGAACACTTCGGGCGGCTGGAAACTGCCATCGCCGCGGCCGATCAGCGTGGCAAGCTCGCGGCGTGTGGCAAACTGTCGGTTCTGAATCACGGATAGATCGAGCACACCGTCACCATTCAGATCGGCGATGGTCACATCCGAACCACCAACGAAAGAGACGAGGGGGGCTTCGAATGTGCCATCCCCAACGCCCAACAGCACTTGCGTGGCCGGATAACCCGATGCTGACGTGCGTCCCTCGGTGGCGGCCACCAGATCCAGGTTGCCGTCACCGTTCAGGTCGGCCGCCTTGAAGTTATTCACGATCTGCAGCTGCGCGTTGATGATGCGTGGTGCCTCGAACAGATCGGCCACATCCGCCACGATTTGGCCGGACGTCACGGCTTTGCCCTTGTAAAATCGAAGCTCCTCGGGAATGTCGTCATTCGGATCGCTGATATCGTTGTATTCGGGACCACCGTGGGCGATGATATCGGTCACGCCGTCGCCGTCGAAGTCGCCGCTGACCAGGTTCGAACCGCGTTCGTGCCCGATCGTGTCGTCGACCGAGTGCATCAAGAACATGGTCGCCGCGTCGGGCACGTAGTTGAATGTGCCGGCCGCCGGATCGTTCAGCCAGATCTCCACGTCGGCCTGGTCGGGTACGGCTGACCACACCCGCACGGCGAAATCGGGATAGCCATCACCGTTGAAATCACTGACCGACACATTCGTGCCACGGCGATCGAATTTTCCCAGTGGCGGCACCAGCGTGTTGGCGATCGCGAAGGTGCCGTCGCCCAGGCCGTGGGCGATCACATAATCGTCGTGCGGATGGTTAGGTAGAGTGCTCGAACTCCACACAAGATCCAGATTACCGTCCAGGTCGAAGTCCGCCGTGCGGACCACCGTCGCGCCCAGGCCGCTGGTAACCGCCGGAAACGCCGGCCCGAACGTGCCGTCGCCCTGGCCCAGACTGACGTCGATGGCATTGGTCGTCTGCACCAGATCGACCCGCCCATCGTTGTTAAAATCGCCCAGGGCGTGCTGATTCCCCATGAACCGTGATGCCACGTGAAGACGCGGCGCCAGAAATTCTCCCGGTGCCCCACCCAGGATCAAGGAGACGCCACCAGGCCGATTCGTATTGCCGTTGACGAACGCCACCAGGTCAAGCACACCGTCGGCGTTGAAATCACCGGGCAAAATACCTCGCGGCGACACGCCCTCCAGGCGATCGGCCGCATCGGGAATTCCGGACCCGGGCGACGCGATATAAGCGTTGGCCTGAAACGTGCCGTCGCCGCTGCCCCAGGCCACGGTCAGCAAGTCGTGGAACGACGTATTGCCGAACAGCAGGTCCCAATGCCCGTCGCCGTTCAGATCCACTGCCTGTTGTTCGACATCCGTCTGAATCGTGGAAGAACCACTAATGAAGTTTCGATCAGCGGCCGGCACGCTGGCCGCGAAGGTACCGTCGCCGTTCCCGTGGAGGAATCCCAACGGACTGCCAGACGCCTTGTAAACCACGTCGACCTTGCCATCTTCATCAAAGTCTCCGGCATAAACAACGTTGGTTTTTGAGATTCCCTTACTGGTGACTGGGTCCACGATCTCGATGGGTGCCCCCAAGCCGCCGCTGCCGTCGTTCAAGAACACCTGGAGACGCCCGCTACCGCCATTGCCCGCGACAATCGCATCCGGACCATGCACTCCGTCCACGTCGGCCAGTACCAGGTCAAGCCTGGTGAATGGTCGGATCGCCGTGTAGGACACCGCGTTGCCAAACGTGCCGTCGCCGGCGCCCAGCAGCGTGGTGACCGATGCCTGCCGCAGGCTGGTTGAAACCAGGTCGAGTATCTGGTCGCCGTTCAAGTCGGCCGTTTGCAAGTCATCCGGATGATCGACCGTGTCGCTGGTCACTGGCGCGGCGAACGTGCCGTCGCCGCGCCCCTTGAGAAACACGATCTGATTCGCATCGGTGGCCGCCACGACCAAGTCCAGTTGCCCGTCACGGTCGAAGTCCTTGGCCAGGATCCCCGCGCTGATGCTCGGCAGAGTAACCACTTGCGGCGCGCCAAACGTCCCGTCGCCCTGGCTCAGGGATATCGAGACCCGCCCGGTATGTTTGCCAACGAATTCCCGGAACACGGCCGCCACGTCCGGAAATCCATCCTGGTTAAAATCGGCCCGTGCCAATCCCAGCACCTTGTTATTGTCCAGCTCATTCGTAAAGCCGATAGCGACTGTCGCCAACCCTTCGACCAGCGACCGGGTCACGCTCGGCGGCGGCTCGCCAACCCGCAGGTCCGTGGCCGGCCCGAAAGCACCGCTGCCGGTGCGCGGCACGATCGATAGCGTCTGGCTGCCGGGATTGGCGCTGATCAACGACCGGTTACCGGAACCGGTAAAGTCATTCAGCAACGCGGCCACCGGGCCCTGACCGACCGGGACTTTCTCCAATTCAAAGATCGTCGCGACTTCGGCGTCCACTTCCGGCGGCGAGACGATGATCGGGGGGCGGTTCGGAACGGCGGCACGCACGTCAAGCGAGTACTGCTGCTGGTCAGTACCGCCACGGCCGTCCGCCACGCGAATCAGGACCGTGTGGCGGCCCACGTCGGCCGTTTTGGGTGACCATTGGACCAGCCCCGTGGTCGCAGCGATCGTCATGCCGGCCGGACCCACGTCCAATTGATAAGTCAACGAATCCCCGTCCAAATCACTTGCCACCGGTTGATATTCGTATGGCTTGTCACTTGGCGTTGATGTGTCCGGAACGCTGGTAATCGTTGGATCATGGTTCAGCAACGCCAGGACGCGCGGCTGGAACGTAAAGGGCACGCCGTTCGGATTGACGAATCCGATTGACCGCCGGCCGGTCACGTCGGCCGGGTTGAGGGTGCCGCCGGTCACGAGCGACGTGAATTCGAAATAAGGCAGTCCGTCCGGAGTATAGCCATCGACGGCCCTTGGCGTGACACTCGGGTCGCTCATCTCGTCGATGGCCAGCACCAGCGGCGCGTCGGTTAGAAATGTCCCCTTGTTTGCCAACGCCACATCGGTGTACAGAACTCCGGCAGCTGCGTCGAGTGAAGTTTGACCGTAGCGCGGCATGACGCTGGAAGTCACGTCGGCCAACGTCGTAAAATCGAGGTTCTCGGTGCGCGGATAGTCCGGCACGTCGACCAGCGCGCCGGCGCTGCCGCCGCCGGCGCCGGCACGCAACTGGAAGTCCAGCAGGCGCGCGGTACTACCGGTATCGCCGTCATTATTCACCATGCGGGCAATCACCGTGGCGGTGGTGCCCGCCTGGATGTGGCTCAGGTCCAACGTGACCCAGGAACCGCCGAACTGGGTACCCGGGCCGAGTCGCGCGGGCTGGCCTTCGGTTCAGGTGAAAAACGCGCTGCGTCCGGG
>CAZSOG010000072.1:0-10628 GCA_964607555.1 uncultured Pirellulaceae bacterium
GGCCAGGTCGCCGGCGCTTACATGGAACAGAGTCTGCTTGGGCGTCTCGGCAAGCTGATCGCGCCCGCCGTCCGGCCACTCGGCTGGGATTGGCGGATTGGCTGTGCCGTGGTCGCCTCGTTTCCCGCACGCGAGGTGGTTATCGGGGCGATGGGTGTGATCTACAATTTAGGTGAGGGTCAAGAAGACCATACGGTTTCGCTGGCCGACCATTTGAAACGCGAACAATGGCCGGGCACCAAACGGCCCGTGTTTACGGTGCCGGTCGCCCTGTCGCTGATGGTATTTTATGCGTTGTGCGCACAATGCGCGGCGACTCTGATCATTATTTCCCGTGAAACGGGCAAACGGCGATGGGCCGTGTTTACATTCGCTTATATGACAACTCTGGCCTATTGTGGCGCGCTGGTTACGTATCAGATTGGGCATTGGATCCGTACATGACGCGGAGGGCGTGTTTTTCCCGCCGCGCCGAGTTAGAATCGTCGAAGGCATCGCAACGTGAGTTGCCTCGATATTCGCGAAAACGAGCGTCGATGAGTGTTCTCTTTTCGAAAGTAGTTGCCATGCTTCAACCACTGGTAGCGGGCGGTATCGTCGCGATCGCAGTGCTCTACTTGGGCAGACGGATCGTGAACCTGTATCGTGGCACACATGTTCCAAAGTGTGGTTCATGCGC
Source organism: uncultured Pirellulaceae bacterium (assembly GCA_964607555.1). Classification (GTDB taxonomy): domain Bacteria; phylum Planctomycetota; class Planctomycetia; order Pirellulales; family Pirellulaceae; genus JAJSAJ01. The sequence continues at coordinate 680 of CAZSOG010000072.1, forward strand.
ACACTGCGCTGCGTCGCGGCCAACCGATTGTCTTGGCCAACACGCCGAATTGGTGCATGTGACGCCCACACCGGCCGCGGATCGTGAATCGCGCACATCAACGCGAACATAAAGGACACGTAATGAACTCGACCCGCCATCGATTCTGGCCCAATGTGTTTGTCTCCTGTTGTTTGGCCGGCACGCTGCTGGCGGGCTGCGACATGCGGTCTGCCGGTGTGCCGGGCCGTGACGCGACAACCAATTCGGTTCCTGACGTGAACACGGCGCGCGTCGGCCTGGGCGTGGGCGACCTGGCCCCCGACATCACCGCCGCCGATGCCGATGGCGAACTGTTCAGTCTCAGTGACTATCGCGGTAAGGTGGTCGTTCTGGATTTCTGGGGCGACTGGTGAGGCCCCTGCAGGTCTTTGTACCACGAGGAGCGGTCGCTCGTCGCAACGATGCAGGATAAGCCATTCGTTTTTCTGGGGGTCAATAGTGATTCCAAGGAACGGCTAAGAAACGCCGTGCGTGCCAACGGCCTGAACTGGCGGTCATGGTGGGACGGCGGTTCGCCGGGCGGGCCCATCGCCCAGCTGTATCAGGTCCGTGGCTGGCCGACGCTGTTCGTGCTGGACCACCGCGGCATGATCCGGTATCGCGATCTCCACGGCCAGGAGCTCTTGGAAGCCGTGCAAACGCTGGTCGCGGCGGCGCAAACGGCCGAGGGTGAGGCACCCTAGAAACCCGTGCCAAGGCGTTTGCGTTATGCCTGGCGTTATGTTATTGGTGGATGGTCTTGGGGCGCGGATGGCTGACGCGGGCGTTGTCGAGAGTGTGCTTCGGGAAGTCGCTCGGGACGACCGTGCCGCAGTGGAACAACCTTACTTGAATTCTGGATATCGTACCATGAGTGATTCGCAACTACCACGCCGCACTTTCCTCGCCACGACGGCATTCGGCCTGGCCTCGACCGCTTGGAACCAAGACAGTTCAGCCGCGCAACCAGGCAGCCCCGCGCGGCAGACGACGTTTCGGCGGCCGGCCAGCGGCAAGTACCCCGTGCGCGTCGTTTCGTCCACCAATGGACTGCATGCGACGCGCAAGGCCTACGACATGATCATTGCCGGGGCGGATCCCCTGCAGGCCGTCGTGGCCGGGGTTGGGTTGGTCGAGGCGGACCCGAACGATACGTCCGTCGGCTACGGAGGATTGCCGAACGAGGATGGCGTGGTCGAGCTTGATGCGGCCGTGATGCATGGCCCCACGCATCGCGCCGGATCCGTGGCGGCGTTGCGGAATATCAAGCATCCGGCACAGGTCGCCCTAAAAGTCATGCAGTTCACCGACCACGAGCTGCTGGTGGGAGAAGGTGCGTTGCGGTTCGCGCGGGCCTACGGGTTCCACGAACAGAATCTCCTCACGGACAAAGCACGCAAGATCTGGTTGCACTGGAAACGCAACCTGTCCGATCAAGACGATTGGTTAAACCAGAGCGACGTACCTTTGGACCCGACGGTCGCGAGGTTTTTTAAGCAACATACGCGAACGGTGCGGGTCGCCGGCGTGGCGCGGCAGCAGTTGCAGCGGCCCACCGGGACCATCCACTGCACCGGAATGAACGCCGCCGGCGAGATCTCGTGCACGACGACCACCAGCGGGTTGGCGTTCAAGATCCCCGGACGTGTCGGCGATTCACCGATTATCGGCGCCGGCTTGTATGTTGATAACGAGATTGGTTCATGTGGCAGCACGGGACGCGGCGAGGCGAATCTGCAGAATCTATGCAGTTTCGCGGCCGTCGAATTGATGCGCACAGGCATGGCGCCGGCGGACGCCGGGCTGGAAATCTGTCGGCGCGTCGCGGCACACACGAAACGCGCCGACCTGTTGGATGACCAGGGACGACCGAACTTTGGACTCAAATTCTATCTGCTTGACAAGCGCGGACGGCACGCCGGCGTTTCCATGTGGGGCCCATCCAAGTACGCGGTCACCGATGCGCAAGGTACGCGTCTGGAAGACTGCGTCTGTCTGTACGCACCGAAATCCTAGCGCAAAAAAGCGAGCTGCCAAAAGGCAGCTCGCCCGGGTTGTGCCGGCTGGGGGGACCGGCAGTCCAGTTATTTCTTACTCATCCTCTCAAGCAATCCGCGAATCTTTCTCAATTCGGCTTCGATCGCGCGCAGTTGTTTGACAACCTCTTGGTGTGTCTTCGCCTCGTCGGCCTGTTTCTTGGCATCGGCGTGGTGAATTCGCATTTGCGCATGCGGCATCCCGTGGAGCTCGACCGCGTGGGGCGGGTGTTTGGCGTCGAGACGCATCGCACGGACCCGAATCTGAGGCCTAACGGCCGTTTTGTGCGCGGCCGGCTTCGGCTTCGAGGCACGCGCCGTGGCCGTCACCGTGCCATCTCGAGCAACATCGACAACGACATTCACATCCACTTCGTGGTGCTTGCCGTCCTTGTCAATCCAAACCATGTGCCGATGAGTCGCTTGGTTTCCAGCCGCCGGTGCTTTGTCCAAACGCACATTGATCCGACGCTTGATTGAACGCGATGCGGGCTTTGCCGCGGTGGTTTTTTCGACCTTGAGCTGGAGCGTCTTTGGCATTGGCAACGGCTTGCCATTCAAGAGAACCTGGCCGTCTTTGATCTCAACGGTCATGGCCTTGGATGCGGCACCATCCTCCTCGGCGGCGATCACGGCCACGCATATCTTCTTGCCCGCCGGTGACTTTTTTGCATTGTGCGCGCGCAGGACAAACACATTCGGTTTTCCCCCTTTAGCCGACCCCGACGCCTTGGCTGCCTCGACCTTTAACTCCAGTTGCCGTGCTGACACGACCGGCTTCGTCCCAGGCTTGCCATGGGCCACCTCCATGTGGAGCCCGGCAAGCTTTTTCTTCACCGCCGCGCGTACTTTCTCGGGCAGCTTGTCTAGCTTGCCTTCCAGTGCCTGACTGACCGCCTTGCCGATATCCGCGTGGTTACCCACGTCGGCTGCATCGACCTTCGCCTGGACCACCACGACCTGCGGCTTGTCCGCCGAAGGCGGACGGTCCCCAGCGCGCAAGAAACGGGCGTTAACGAGCGACAGGCTCAAAACACCCATGGCCAAAACTATACAACGGAACCTGAACAATGACATCCCAACATCTCCCATGGTATGAAGGTGCGTTCCCGGCTCGCGCATGCGTTCCGCGAGCAAAATGCCCCTCTCGGTGGTGTCCGAACCACCGCCTGCTGATGTGTCTGTTACCGATCACCGGAGATTCTTGCTGAGAATCTACGCAGATTTCTCGGATTTCGCTGGGTTGGCTAGTCGCCATACATACCGACCCAATAGCATGTCCCATCCGCGCTGATGGCAAAGCCAAACCCGGCCCGTGCGTCGCGGCCCGTGATATTTGCCCAGTGCCCACTACTCAGGCGCCACCCTTGAAACACGCCCGAAATCGTCTCGTAGCCCAACGCGATGTTTTCCGACAAGGGACCGTCGTACCCATAGCGGTGGGCACGCGCGACCGGACCGCCGTTGGCATAGTGGCTAAAGTTCCCCGTTCGAGCCATGTACCAGGCGTGATCCTGCGCCGCCCGGGTTAGCTCAAGCGACATTTTCTGCGCGGGTAAGCCGACACTCGCACGCTGCCGGTTGTTCTCCTCCAGCATCCGCACAAGCGTCGGGTGCCTGTCTAAGGTTGGTGGCTTCGCCAAATCCGGCGTCACCAACGCCAATTGTGTGCTTACCAGAAACGAAATGAGACACGAAAGTCCCATGGCAAACCTCCTCGCAGTGGAATATCGATGGAAGGATGGGGTAAATAGGTGTTTTTTAGCGGCAGGATCTAACAATTTGGCGGATTCTCGGCTCAGGTCAAGCCCCCCAGGGTCGGAAACAGGCCAATTCGTCCGCCGGTGTCGTCGGGGTTCATTGGGCCAAGAACGCTCAATCAAGAGTGGGTGCACGGTGTGATTCGTTGGCCATGCTGCCACCTTTGAAGGAGGCCGGGGCGGCGATACAATGGCCTGCACGCGTGGATCGGAATCATGAAAAAACAAGGAGCGCAGCATGTACGATGACTTGGAACCCCGACAAGTGTCGATCGCGCCGATCGATTTGCTCAAACGATCAATGGACTTGATGGGTGATCAGTACCTTCTGTTCACGGCCATCACCTTTGTTGGCATGCTTATTGGCAACATTGTGCCCATCGTTCTTTTTGGGCCGATGCTGTGCGGGATCTACTTCAGTTTCTTCCGGCGCGCCCGGGGCGAGGCCGTGACGTTTGAGATGCTGTTCCGCGGTTTTGATTACTTTCTCGAAAGCCTGATTGCGGCCATCATCGCCATGGCGGCCCAAGCCGTTGTTGTCATACCGGCCTACTTGATCATTATCGTGGGAATTGTCGGCGCGTTTGCCGGTGGCGGCGGGCTGGTGTCGCTTCTGGCCGTCCTGGTCTCGGTGGTCGGCTACTTTTTCATCTTGCTGTTGTCCGTGCTTATCCCCGCCTTTCTCGTATTCGTACCCCCCTTGATCGTCGATCGGCAGATGGCGGCGATTCCGGCGATCAAGTTGAGCATCAAGGCCGTCTCGACCAACCTCATCGGCGTCTTGACCATGTCGATCGTGTACGCCGTCATCTCGTTCGCGGCGTCGTGTGCCTGCCTGATTCCGGCGTTTTTCTTTGCCCCGATCGCGATCGGAGCCACGGCCATTCTGTACCAGGACATTTTTGACGGAATCGAGCGTGCGGAGTGATGGAGCGCGCTGTGCTGGTGTTCAATCCGCCAGCTCGGCCTGGATTTGGAAGATACGGTCTTGGCGACGCCAGAATGCGTCCAGCACGGTGGGGTCGAAGTGTCGTTCACGTCCTTCTTCCATGATTTCCATGCACTGGTCGTACGAGTACGGTTCCTTGTAGGGACGCCGGCTGCTCAGTGCATCAAAGACATCGGCGACCGCCGTGATGCGGCCCTCGAGCGGTATCTCTTCGCCCTTTAGGCCGAGCGGATAGCCGGTGCCATCCCAATGTTCGTGGTGCGTTAGTGCAATCGTCGCGGCAACGGGAATCAGCCACATGTGTGCGTTGCCCGCCTGGATCGAAGCGAGGTGGGAACAGGGAAAATCGATCGACGTCGCCGTATCAGGCGACGGCTGGATGATCTGGCGTCCGAATCGGCAATGCAGTTTCATCCGCTCATATTCATTCGCATCCAATTTGCCCGGTTTCAGCAGAATGGAGTCGGGAATTCCGATTTTACCGACATCGTGAAGTGGCGCCGCCTCCTGAAGCAACTCGGCAACTTCCTCCGAGCAACCCAGTTCGCGCGCGATCATTCCCACGTATCGCCCGACGCGCATGACGTGGTGCGCCGTCTCGGTGTCGCGAAATTCCGACGCACGCGCGAGAGTCTGTAGTAACTGGCGGCGTGACGCGGCCAACTCCGCGGTCCGTGACCGAACCTGCAGTTCAAGCTGTTCCGAATAGTTGGCCAATTGGTCGTACTGGAACTTAAGCGTCAATGCGTTGCCAACGCGGAGCGTTAGCTCGGTCGAGTCGAGCGGCTTTGCCAACAGGTCGTTGGCACCGAGTTGAAAAACCTGCTTCTTCGTGCTCGTGTCACACACGCCCGTCAGCACAATCACCGGAATCCGCTTCCAACTGGGATCAGCCCGCATTTGGGCAAGGATCTCGAGTCCGCTGATGCCCGGCATCATGACGTCCATGAGAACCAGCTCGGGCCGGATTCGGGCGATCGTGGTTAAGACCTCGCCCGGTTTCGTGACGCCGTGGAGATTGGCATAGCCGGCACTCTGTAAGTACTTACGGACAATATCGACATTGACCGGTTCGTCGTCAACGATCAGAACGCAAGCCTGTTTAGTTGGCTCCTGCCCGAAGAAACCTGGTTCCCGATTCCGTGTCGCATGGTGGGGCTGCGCGCAGGTATCGACCGGCATGAAGCCAGACGGCTCCGCAGTTGCCGGGATGTCGAGTGTGTAGGTGGTTGATAAGTCGTATGTCATCCGCAGGGTGCCCCAATGGCGACAATATTCGCCCAGTTCATTCCACGTTCTCACCCGCAAGGCACGAATGAACGGCGCATCGGCGTGATTCGAGACGTGGAAACTGCTTACTAAATATAGAACGCCGAGAACTCTAGCCGATGCTAATTGGGCACGAACGACCCGATCGCATTTCCTGATTAGGCGAAGAAATGTGAATCATAGCGTTCCTACGGTTTACGCCGGTCATTATGAGGGAAGCCGGCCGACCGCGTTTCACTAGCCGCCGTAGGTAGGTTCCTCCATGCGCGCTTCCGGCGCATGGCACTCGTATCGACGCAGTATTCACATAAGCGTGGCTATTTCGCCACATCATCCCGGTTCAGTGAGGGGCATACATCCCAAGGGGACATCTTATGTTCGGCAGCCCGCTCGCCTGGCGACATCCTGTCGCCGCGACACGGCCCGGAGTTCGACATGTTATTCTTCAGCGAAAAGCGCTTCCGCGGTGAGTCCGACTTCGCGCCGACCGCACGTCATACCTTCTTTTTGACTAAGCGATCGAATTCGGCGGCAACGTCGCTGCCGTCGGACGTCTCGTCCCGATCCATGTCGTACCACTCGTCCTTGAAGACCATGTAGCCGCCTTTCCCCGAATTGGCATTCTTGATCGCGGTATTCGCGGTCAGCGCGATGACGGCGTCACCGAGTGAGACCTCCGGATTACACCGTGGAATGTTGGCGGGATCCGGATTACGGATACACCACGCCCAGTGTTCGATTTCTTCGGTATACCCACGGCTAATGGGCCCTTCGGCGGCCTGTGCCTTCGCCGCCGCCGGTGCCTCACCACTGGCCTGGGTGTCCATCGTTGGGCCCCCCTTATCATCCTTGACCTTGACGGAAGTCGATGTCGAATTAGCGGCGAACAGCATGGCCTCTTTTTCGCGATCGAGAACCAGTGTACCGCGCGTTCCAAGCACTACTTCGCCGTAGCCGCCGAACCCATTGCCGTTGATTGACGCGTACGTCACGACGATTTTCTTGGTCGGATCTTCGTCGTACGACGGCACCCCCTTCTTCGGATCCGGCACGTTGTTCACGGGATCATAATAACCAAACGGGAAGTCGGGCGGATACGCCGGGCCGGCGAATTCGAACATGCAGTAGACATGGTCTTCCGCCTGGCGTGTCGGCGGGAACAGATGGCGGCCGCCGACCGCGTGCACGTTCAGCGGATGGGATTTTTTGCCGTCCTTGCGCAGTGCGCTGATGAAGATCCCGGCCGCATCCAACTGATGGCTGCCCAGTTCGGCCATGACACCACCACCGGTTCGATTCCATAACCGCCACCGGCACAACTCGGCCATCGGACTAACCGGTTCGCCGTCGCTGAGCTTGAATCCCTCGTAACCGTAGTCCTGAGGGTTCAGTTGGGCGTCGGATGCCCACGCCTGCCACTGCGCAAGTTGGTGCTTCAACAACTCGAGTCGAGTCACGTTTTTCTCGCGCTCAACCGCTCTTTTCAAGCCGTTGAGCTTTTTCTTAATTGGATCGACAATTTCTTTCTTGCCGTTGACAATCCCTTCTTCCCCGCCGGGCAGTGGCTGATTCCAGCTGTCTCGACCCGGCAGGTTACCGCGATGCCACTGCGCCCGGATGTAATGAAGCTGGCCGAGGACGCCCCAGCGAATCAGGTTGACGGCGTTGTCATAGAGAATGCTATAGTGACGCTGATGCCCGGTTGCCAGCAAGAGGTCGGTCTGTTTCGCCACGCGTGCCATTACCTTGCACTGCGCGATGCTGTGCCCCATCAGCTTCTCGGTCAACACGTGTTTGCCCGCCAGCATCGCCTCCACGGCCACCTGGGCATGCAAGTGGAGTGGCAGGGCGATGATCACGGCCTCGACATCGGGGCTGTTCAGCAGTTCGTGATAGTCCTTCGTGTAGACTTTGACGTGTTTTTCTGCTTCGCTTTGGGTCTTCCAACCATATTTGGCCATCAGTCCCGTGCGCGCCGCGTGCGCTGCCGGACTCGCCCAATCGCCATGAAACGCGCGATAAACATTATAGGGTCGAATATCGGCGATCGCGACCACCTGGACATAATCCGGATTGATCGCGCCGATCAGGACATTGCCCTCATCGCCCGTGCCGATCACGCCGACTCGGACCGGATCCTTGACTTTGTCGTAGCCGAAATACATGGCGCCGAGCCCGGCACCGGAGACCGCCCCGGCCGCGATCACGCCTTTCAGGAAGTCACGCCGCGACACGCCGCTGGCATCTTGATAGTTCGACTGATCCATCGCGCCGACAGCCCCATAGTAATTCGCGCGGCCGACCGCTTTGTCTTCCGGTGTCAGGTTCATTATTCTGTTTCCTGTTTGGGGGTCCGGGTCCTTGTGCGCACGTTGCGGATAACGAAATCCAAACCGGCGAATTGTCCGGCGCCGATAGCGGCCAACACGAGCATGGCGACCATTTCAATCGCCTGATAATAAATCGGAGCTGCTCCCGGCGTGCCCGGCCACTGCGTCAAGCAAATAGAAAACAGGAACGCAGCGCCGGCCAAGGAAGCCAGCCGCGTGAAGAGTCCGAGGATCAACAACACGCCAAGCGCCGTGTCGAAATAGGGGATGATCGGATCGATCGTGTTCGTGTCCAGCAGCTGGCTGCCCGGTTTTTCCAGGCGTAAATCACCCCGCTGGGCAAGCTGCGCGCGCGTCGCAATCGCGTTCAATGCCGCGTCATAACCGGCCCATAACTTGCCAACGTCAGCCAGCCAAGGGGCGCGCGCTTTCTTCAGTTCCTTCTCGATTTGTTCCGCCTGCCCGCGTAATGATTCCACACCTTGATGCGAAGCGTCGCCTCGATTCGCGTCGCGCCGGTCGAGTCCCTCGAAGTATTTGATGATCTCCTCGCGATTCTGGTCGAAGTACCAGCGAAGGCGGCCCTCCCATTGCGCCAAGCACCGCGCCGCGTCCTTTTTCTGCGCCGCGTCAAAGCCGTAGTGGTCCGCGACGCGCGCTCGATATTGACGCCACGCCTGGAGCGTGTTGTCGAGCTTGATCGTTGGTCTTCCCGTGGACGATCGCGCGAAATTCAGCCGCGCGCGTCCATCGATATCCCATACCATCAGCTCGAAGTAGGGCGATAACGGACCTTTGGCACCGGCCAAAAAACCAACGGCCGTCCAGCCGGGATCGTGGATTTTCGTGATGCCTTCTTTGTAAAAATGCCAACCGATCACCAGTCGCAGGGCGACCAGCGTGAGCACTGCCAGCGTTCCCAAGCGGTAAGGTGAGGACTTAGTCAGGGGACCATCTCCTACGCAACTCGCGTTTCCGAAGCTCGGTATGCGAAAAAGGAATCGGGGAAGGAACTAAGCGTGAGCACGACCACACTGAGGATGCCCGCGAATTCGCCACGGGGCCGGCCGCACTTCCGTATTATTATCCAAATGATCACATTCGCCAACCGGTCATGTCGGGGTTTTGTCCTGCCCCGGTACGGTACACACGCGGCGGCCGGTGTTTTCCTGCACGCGCTCGGTTCACGAGATGCTAAACCGGCGGTAGCTTCTTAGGCTGCACCGTGCACGCATGTTTTTCCCGAGACCTTACCCCGTAAACCTACCGTCTACAGCCTATAGCCTCCAGCCTTGCGCGCTGGTAATGCATGCCGCGACCGGCACCGCACCGCACAACGCAAGCCGCGGTGGCCGTATTCCTGTCCGCAGTTGATCCCCGTTCTTACTCGTACTCTTAATCTTAATCTTAATCCTCTTCCCGCCTTTGCTGGCGAGGCACACAGCGCAAATGAAGTAATCTCAAATGAGATATTCAGCTCCCATGAATCAGGAGAATCGTCGCGCAACGTAACACGTCATGTCGATCAGGAGTAAGATTAAGATTAAGATTAAGAACTAACCCGCCGTTCATGGCCAAAGGCCG
>CAZSOG010000073.1:0-10585 GCA_964607555.1 uncultured Pirellulaceae bacterium
GAAAACCGTTTAGACGCAGAAGGAATCCCCCACGCGTCCCTCTCACACGCCCCCCCTCGCCACCGGGCTTGTCTCGGTGGGAGCGGGCGGGCAGCCGAGTTGCGGGCGGCGGGTCGTGCAGAATCATACGTTCCAGCGTGCCGGGATCCGTCAGTTGGTTGGAGGTGGAACCTCGTTGGATTCTTAGGCTGTCGGATGCGCGCATGTTTTTGTGCAGCCGTGGGCCACCCGCACTGGACCGTTGCGCGTTCAATCGACGCGGCGTACCTGGTAGCCGGTGGCTTTGCGTCCCAGGGTAATGGCCGTGTTCAGGACACTATCCGTGGCGGGGACGCTTTGCCCGGTGGTGCCGGGAACCGGTTTCGCGGTCACGTGAACGAGCACATCGGGATTCACCCCATGGTGGCTGATCGCCTGGCCGCTAGGCGAGTAGAATTTCGCCGTGGTCAGACGCAGGCCGGCCTTGGAACGGGTCAGGGGAAAGATTCCCTGGACGCTGCCCTTGCCGTAACTGCGCTGGCCGATAACCGTGCCGCGATGATGATCGTGAATGGCCCCGGCGAAGATCTCGCTAGCACTGGCGGAATCGCCGTCGATCAAGACCATCAACGGCACGCGCCAGGTGCCGACCTGGTGTGCCTGATAATCGAAATCTTCCCGAACACTGCGGCCACGTGTTGACACGATCGTTCCGCTGGACAGAAACTTGTCAGCGAGGTCGACGGCCGCATTCAAGAGTCCACCGGGGTTGCCCCGCACGTCGAGCACCAGGCAGCGCATTCCCTGGCGGTGGAGCGACCAGAGCGCCTGATCAACGTCATTGCTCGTGTTCTTCTGAAAACTGGTGAGCTTCAGGTAGCCGATCCCGTATTGCGGGTCGATGATTTTCACATCTTGGACACTATGCACGTCGACGCGTCGCCGTTGGATATGCAGGGTCCGCCGCGTGCCGTCCGGCGCGCGAACGACAATATCCACATAGCTCATCTCCGGACCCTTCAACAGATCGGCGGCGGCGTTCATCGACAACTCGCTCGTCGATTGGCCGTCGACGTCAACGATGCGATCATTGGTGTGGATGCCGGCCTGTTCGGCCGGGCCGCCGGGAATCACGTTGACGATCAGCAGGGCGTGATCATCGCCTTTCAGTTCCACGCCGAGTCCGACGAAGTTTCCTTCAATTTGCGAAAAGACGTCGTCCAATTGGTCGCCAGTCAAATAGGACGAATAGGGATCCAGCGAGGAGATGGCGCCGCTGGCGAACTCCAGAATGGCGGCTTGCGGCGGCACGTTCATGTATTGGGTGGCGATTTGCGCGGCGCGTGCGGCGGCGGCGGCGGCTTGGTTTCGGTCCTGAATATGGCTCAAATCAATCGCCTGGTGCAGGGTCTGATGGAATTGCCGCACCCGATCGACGGCCACCGGCCGTGGATATCGATTCACGAACGCCGGCTCGTCCAATGCCACTTCCAGATGGGCCATTCCCTGTTGCACCAAACGACTCCATTCCGGCCGATTGACGTGATATGTGTCGATTTTCAGGAGGACTTCCGAGTACAGGTCCAACGCCTGCTGCTGGTCGATATGGGCCAGTGTTTGCAGGAAACTGTGATCGGCATAACGGCGCGCGATCTCCATGTGGACGCGCGCCAAATTGACGTGCTGCTTCAATTCGGTTTGACCGGGAAAGTCATGCAGGGCGTTCTCAAAATGCTTCAGCGCGTCGCCCCAACGGCGATCTTGTTCCAGTTGCCGGCCCGTGCGAATGACTTCGTTCAGGTCGGACGCCGTATTGATCGCACCTTGGGGAATCTGCAATTGGGCGGAAAGCGGCCGTACCGTGAACAGGGTCGCTGCCACGAAGAGAAGAAATACCACCAGTCGCGCGTGCAGGGAGTTGTTTCGCATAATTCGGTCCATCGTTACGGGGCGGGGTGGTGTCAACATCCGATGGCACGTTGGGCGTCAGCGTTTCAGACACTGAACACCGCGCTGGCACCACGCGACGGTTCACACCGTTTCGGGGTAATCCGGCCGAACAGAAATGGGACGGAGCGTCGGCCGTAAGAAACATAGATCACGGTTTGCCCGCAGTCAAAAAAACCGACCGTTTTTGGAGGCCGCTAATTGGCACAATCGCCCCAGGTTGGTGTGTCGAGTCCGTTTGGGATGATTGCGTGTCTTGTAACGCGGCCCGATGTGTTGGACGGTTTGCGCTCCCGTGCGCGAGGCCCTTCTTGGACCAAATTCCCTCTGGGCGTCAGGCCCATTATTCGGCCGCGACGGGGCACGGGTCAAGGGATGACCTGATCCGTGGGCGTTCCGGTGGCGCATTGCCCAGGTCCGGCGCGAAGTTGCGCAAAAGGCGCGGTCGAGAACGGTTGTCCGGCCGTCGCGGCGCGCCCGGAAACCAAGTGTCCGGGTCACGCGCTTCTAGATGGCAATCGTTTTTCTTTCACGCACGGCTTCGGTTTGCTTGTGACACAAGACAATGGCGTCGCGTGCCAGGCTGCCGCCGAGGATGGGTGAAGGGCGGCCCGCTTGGATCGCGTCGAGCAGCTCGCGTATCTCGGCGGCGAAGGGCGTGATTTCGTCGCTCGCGCCAATCTCTGGTTCGATCACGTCGCCGGCGTCATCGAGAACGGTCAACGGCATCAGCTGTTTTCCCGCATCGCCGTACACCGCGAACTCAAACAGGAGCGTGGCTTTTTCAAAGTGGATCTCATAACCGTGGTCGAATGGGCGTCCCTGCTGATTAATGACCCCCGCCGTCGCGCTGACCACCAGGTCCGAATCCTCGAACTCGAAAAACGAGTTGCAATATTCAACGACCTCGCCGCGCATCCGCCCGCGACTCGTGACAAACCGGGGCATGCCAAACAACAGTCGGATGAAGTGCGCGTCGTGAATGTGCAGGTCGAGCAGAGGGCCGCCAACAAGGGTCGGATCGTAGAAATCCTTGAGCCAGAGCGGGTCCGAGATGACGCGGCGAAAATGACCGCCGAGCAGTTTGCCGTACCTGCCATCGGTCGCCGCCGTGCGCGCGAATTGGTACTGGACATGCATCGGCAATACGTGCCCGATCATGATCAGTTTACCGGCGCGGTCCGCGGCTCGGACCATCTCGTCGCACGCCGCGGTTGTCAGGGCCATTGGCTTTTCGCAAAACACGTGTTTGCCATGTTCCAGCGCCTTGATCGCGGCGGCGGCGTGTGCGGATGGCGGCAAGCAAATATCGACCACATCGATATTTGGATCCGCGACCATCGCGTCGAAGTTGTCGTAGCACGCCAAGCCGGAAACATCCACTTCTTCACCCGGCGGGCCGAAGTTGCCCTTGATGTCGCGCCAGTCGCCAGCCAGGCGTTTCGGATTCACTTCACAGATCGCCGCGAGCCGCGCGTCCGCGGTACGCTGATAGGCCAAGTAGTGGATCCAGCCCATGAAACCGATGCCGGCAATGCCAATGTTTGTCATGTTCGTGTCTCGCTTTCGCAAACAAGATGTGGTATGCGTGAATCAAATGCCAACAGAAATAATCTGGAAAGGAGGAATCTGTCTCAAGTTCGAATTCCGACCAGGGAGGCGAATCGGTCGTAGGCCTTGTCCCACGGGGCCGAATTGGTCGGCGTGAATTCATCCATGGGAAAGCTGTTTCGGATGACTTCGCGGGCCTCGGCTATGGAAGCGACATCGCCGCGTGAAACGGCTTGCATCATGGCATTGCCGATCGCGGTCGCTTCGATAGGGCCGGTGACGACTGGTCGATTACAGGCGTCAGCGGCCATCTGGCAGAGCAGGCGATTCTGCGTCCCACCGCCAACGATGTGAATGGTCTCAAGTCGACCGTCCACAAGCTGCTCAAGCCAACCGAGTACCATACGGTAGCGCAGTGCCAGGCTCTCCAGAGCGCAGCGAATGATCGGGCCGATGCCGTCGGGCACCGGCTGGCCGGTGGCTCGGCAAAATGCGCGAATGGCCTCCGGCATATCGTCCGGCGCCACGAACGACGAGTCATCAGGATCGATGAGTGACACGAGTGGCGTGCTCTGCTCGGCGGCGCGCGTCAATTGGTTCCAGTCATGGTCCTGGCCTGCGCGCTGCCAGGCGGCGCGACACTGTTGCACCAGCCACAGACCGGCAATGTTCTTCAGCAAGCGTATCGTGCCACCAACACCGCCTTCGTTCGTGAAATTCAGCGCGCGACATCGGTCGGTCACGACCGGGCCGGGTACTTCGACTCCCATCAGTGACCATGTGCCGCTGCTGATATAGCACCAGTCGGGTTTTTCCATGGCGCTGTGGCGCGCCGGAACCGCCATGACGGCACTGGCCGTATCGTGTGTGCCGGGCAACACGACGTCGATTCCCGATCGGCCCAGTTCGGTGGCAACCGAAGCGCGAATTGGGCCGAGACGCGTGCCCGGCTGAGTGACCGGTAGCACGAGGTCGGTCGGTAATGCGAAACGCGTCAACAGATCGCGCGACCAGTCATTACGTCGCGGATCGAAAAACTGGGTTGTTGTCGCGTCCGTGTACTCGTTTGCCTTTTCGCCACTCAAGAGCCAGTGGAATAGATCGGGCATCATCAGGAGGGTCTCGGCTGTATCGAGCAAACTCGAGTTCCGACGCTTCATCGCGAGTAACTGGAACAACGTGTTGAATGGCATGAACTGCAGACCGGATGCCGCGAAAATATCGTCGCGGCTCACCAACTGGAACGCCGCGTCGAAAATTCCCTCGGTGCGGCGATCCCGATAATGGACCGGATTGCCCAGCAGTTCATCACCCGGCCCGAGGAGTCCAAAATCAACTCCCCATGTATCCACGCCAACCGAGACGATATCCTCGCCGTACGCCGCACAGGCTTGCCGCAAGCCATCTTTGATATGTGCCCACAAGCCCAGCACGTTCCAGTAGAGGCAGTCCGCCGCGAGCACGCCGCCGTTGGCGAATCGACTTACCTCCTCCAGCGTGAGCTTTGCGCCGGAGAATCGACCGGCGACCACGCGCCCACTCGACGCGCCCAGATCAACAGCGAGATAGGTACGAGTACCATTTGACATAGCACGACCCCATCATGATAATGACTTAAAACTGCAACGGAATTTCCCGCCCCACGCATTGGACGCGTGAACCCGTCGATCGACTGCATCGATCGTGACGCGCCCGGCGCGGCGCGTCAAGTCCCCGTGCGACGCGGGTGTGCGCTTCATTACCACCGGCGGGCAAACATGAAAGCATGTACATGACTCGCTGGATGACGCGACCGCTGAATTGGAGAATCGTGCACGTGGCAACCCGCGCGCCGCGTTGGCTGGCATTCTTGTTCGGCATCGCTTGGATGTTCCTGATCGTGGACGCGCTGGCGGCCCACCCGCCCGCGGCGCGCGATGACAACGT
This sequence comes from uncultured Pirellulaceae bacterium, assembly GCA_964607555.1. Taxonomy (GTDB): domain Bacteria; phylum Planctomycetota; class Planctomycetia; order Pirellulales; family Pirellulaceae; genus JAJSAJ01. The sequence continues at coordinate 5,404 of CAZSOG010000073.1, forward strand.
TGAGCGCATCGTATTTGCCATGCGGAAGCCCGGACCCGACGGGCACTGGTATGCTAACTTCAGTTACTACGCGGATGAAAGCCAGCGTCCCACCTACGTCCCGGGCGGCCGACTCTGCACGGTCGATCTGAAAACGGGCGATGTGCGCCGGTTGATCGACGATCCGGAAGGCGGCGTGCGCGATCCCGTCGTGGACTATGACGGTTGGACGATCCTGTTCTCCTACCGGCCGGGCGCATCGACACACTTCCATTTGTACACGATCCAATCCGACGGCTCCGGCTTGCAACGGCTGACGGACGGGGATTTCGACGACATCGAACCGTGCTGGCTCCCCGACGGGCGGATCATGTTTATCTCAAGTCGTTGTCGCCGTTGGGTCAACTGCTGGTTGACGCAAGTGGCGACCCTGTATCGCTGTAACCGGGACGGTAGCGCGATCGAGCGGTTGTCGGGCAATATCGAGCAGGACAACACGCCCTGGGTGCTGCATGATGGTCGTGTCATTTATCAACGGTGGGAGTACATTGATCGTTCGCAAGTCCACTATCACCATTTGTGGGCGATGAACCCGGATGGCACGGATCAAACGGTCTTCTTCGGAAACGAGCATCCGGGCACGTTGATGATCGATGCGAAGCCGATCCCCGGTTCGACCGACGTGGTGGCGATTTTCTCGCCGGCGCATGGCCGGCGTGAACACGCGGGGGCCGTGGCGATCGTCGACCCGACGGCCGGCCCCGACGATCTATCCCGCGTGAAAATGTTATGTTCCGAGCCCGTGTTTCGTGACCCATACCCGCTCGGCGAAAATCGCTTCCTGGCGGCGCGCGGGAGCCAAATCGTGGTTCTGGACGGACAAGGAAAAGGGACGGTTGTGTACGCGCTGCCGCCGGCTGATCGGAAGGCGGGCTATGCATGCCACGAGCCGCGCCCGCTCGTGGCGCGTCCGCGCGAGCCCGTGATTCCAGATCGCGTCAAGGCAGGGCAGGCCACGGGTACGCTCGTGCTGGCCGACGTCTACGACGGGCAAAACATGGCGGGGGTCGAACGTGGCGAGATTAAGCGATTGCTGGTGATCGAATCGCTGCCGAAGCCGATCAATTTCACCGGCGGCATGGACCCGCTCAGCTACGGCGGTACGTTCACACTGGAACGTGTCCTGGGCAGCGTTCCCGTCGCAGCCGACGGTTCGGCCCATTTTTCGGTCCCGGCACGCCGGAGCCTGTTTTTCGTGGCCCTGGACGCGCACGACATGGCGGTCAAACGGATGCAGAGCTTCGTGAGCGTGCAGCCAGGGGAAGTGACGAGCTGCGTGGGATGCCACGAGCCGCGCGGCCGAACGCCGACCACCGGATTTGGAAAACGCGCGGCCCTGAGACGGCCGCCGAGCCGGATCGAACCGGTTGGCGATGTTCCGGATGTGTACGATTTTCCACGTGATGTTCAGCCGATTCTCGACGCGTTGTGCGTGGCGTGTCATGGCTATGACAAGACGTCGCGGGGTGGGCCGTACGCGGGGCATCTGATTCTGGCCGGTGATCATGGGCCGATGTTCTCGCACAGTTACTACGAAATGACGGTGAAGCAGTTGTTTTCCGACGGCCGCAATCGACCCGTCAGTAACTACCCGCCACGCGCGATCGGGTCCGCCGCGAGCAAGATCCTCAAAATGCTGGACGGGAGCCACTATGGCGTGCGGGGAACAGCACGCCAGCGGACGATCTTGCGGCTGTGGATTGAAACCGGAGCGCCTTACCCGGGTACGTACGCCGCGCTGGGGACCGGTATGATCGGTGGCTACGCACAAAACCGGTTGGTGCATACGGATACCGATTGGCCGACAACACGGGCGGCCGCCAAGGTGGTCCAACGACGCTGCACGCAATGTCATTCGGGCAACCGAGTGTTACCAGAATCGCTGTCCGACGAGCGTGGCGTGTCATTCTGGAATTTCGATCTTGCCGATCCACGATTGCGCATGAGCCGTCACATCGTGTTCAATCTGTCACGTCCGGAAAAGTCGTTGATGCTGCTGGCGCCACTGGCCAAGCGCGCGGGGGGATTTCAGATTTGTCACCCCGCAAACCAACGAAACGCCGTGTTTGCGACCACCGAGGATCCAGACTACCAGTGTCTGCTGTCGATGATCGAGGCCGGCCGCCGGGATTTGGAGCGGATCAAACGATTCGACATGCCGGGATTTCGACCACGCGGAGCGTATATCCGCGAGATGCAGCGTTACGGCGTCCTGCCGCGAGATTTGCCGGCGGACGCCCCCGTGGATCCGTACAAGACGGATCGCGTCTATTGGAACCTGACCGAGTAACAAGGGCGTCGCCCTTATCGGCAATGATTCTAATGAGGCCGGGGCCTCCAACCAACTGACGCGTGGCGGCGCCGCCCAATATCCAGGTGGGCGGCACATGTAGGTCGGTTTTCCAAACCGACCGCGCGCAACCCAATCGCATGCCCCTCCGCACTTCCCCCACGCCCGATGCGTGATTCGCCCCAAAAACTTGACTCAAATGCACCAAGTTTTGCCCTATAAGGGCACTAATGCGGGAGGCCCGCAACCCACAAGGGAGTACGCCCTTGTTCCGCGGCGCTCCCGTTGTTCGCTTCGAAACATGCGCGCACCGTGCGCGCATGTGGCAGCCTAAGAATCTAACGAGGTTTCACCTCCAATCAACCGGCGGATCCCGAGACCGAGACGGCTCGGAGAGCCGCTCTACGTGTGTCGCCCAAAAGAGCGGTTTGCGGCGCCGCCCGACATCCAGTTGGGCGACATAGGTAGGTCTGTTCTCCGAACGGACCGCGTGCAACCCCAATCGCATGCCCCTCTGCACTTCCCTCACGCCCCTTGCGTAATTCGCCCCAAAAACTTGACTCAAATGCGCCAAGTTTTGCCTCATAAGGGCACTAACGAGGCCGGGGCCTCCACCAACTGACGCGTGGCCAATTCCGAGAAAATCGAATATTGAACAACGAACTCTGAAGGCTGAAGGGAAGTGAATGCACCAGGAGGCCCCCGCATTGACTCGATACGCTTGGCTTACTGCTTCCAGCACGTAGCGGCCGCCGGCCGGATCAATACTACCAACCCGCCAAAAAAGTCGCACACGGTTGCCGAAAGCACATTTTAGAGCCGCAGGTTCCAAGTATCTTGCGTGTAGCGTTCGGCCGCCAATTGTTCGACGCGTCGCGTGGGCCACGCTTGCAATGCCTGATCGGCATTCCATGCGGCGCGCAGAGCGCCGGTGAGTTCCGGCCGCGTTGCCGGGAAATTATCTACAAACGCTTCGTGCCGGCGCTGTTGGCGGTAATCTGGCTGCCGCGGTGGTTCGTTCAGGTAACGGCTCAGCCATGCCAGCGGAAATTGATACAGGATGGTGCCGTGGTAAAGAATGTGGTGACGCTGGCAACGCAGACTGTTGCCGGAGAACTTGCGCGTGCCACGCGTCAAATCACTAATTCCCTGAATTGACACGTCGTCGACCAGCGTTCGGAGCCCGCGGGCCACGGTCTCCAGAACGTAGCGGTGCGCACGGTCGATCATACGCAGTTCGGGGCGACGCTCACAGCTGAGAATGACGGCGTACATTAAACACCCCGGGCCGGCGACAACCGACGCGCCACCACTGACGCGACGCAGTACGTCGATCCGCGCCGCCCGACACGCCGCCAGATCAACCTCCTGGGCGACCCGCGTCGACCGACCGACCACGACCACCGGACGGTCCGATTCCCAAACGCGGAGCACGTCTTCCGTCGTGCCGTATGCTTCGGCTTCGTCAAGCAGTGCCTGGTCCAGTGCCAGGTTGTGTGCCGGGGTCGCGAGTGTCAAGTCGAGGAACTTCATATCGCTGGTGGCTCGTTGATGGACACGGACGTGGGTGGTCCCATTGTGGTTGGTAACGAGGTCCAGTGTAAGGTGCGGCCACGGCCCAGACGCCGGTTTTTTCTGGCGCCGCGGCGCGCGGGGGCGATCCGGCCCAATTTGATTTTCAAAAAAAAGGCAGCAGATGCGAGTCCGGCACTTCCAAGGTTATACGCGGAGCATCTATTGTAGAGAATGGGTGAAGAAGATCGTCTCGACGGCGTCGAGAGCGATTGTCCTCAAGTCAGGATTGTCCGAGGGTACAGATCATTGGCACGCAACGTAGAGCCGAACCACGAAGATAGGGTACGGGACATGGAACCGTCGCACGCGGCATCCGTACCGGCGCGGCGCCGGGTGGCGCCACTGCGTCTGTTCGTGATTCCGCTGCTGATCGTCATGGCGTTGGTGTGGATCTGGATGAAGATTCGATTGCCAGTCCATGAAAAAACGAATCCCCGGCAACTGGTCCGCGAGATCGCGCGATTGGATGACGGCAGTTGGCTCAAGGCATATGCTCTGACACGCTTGCTGGCGGAGACGAACGACGCGAATTTGGGCGCGGATCGAGCGCTGTGCGGCCAGGTCTCCAGTTCCCTGGCCGCAGAGTTGGAGGCGGCGAATCCAAGTTCCGCACATGTTCGCCTCCGCGTGTTTCTTTGCCGCGCGCTGGGGGAGTTTCGAGTTGATGACGGATTGGCGACGCTGGTGCGCGCGGCCGCCAACCGCCCGCGGGCCTCGGCGGACGTCCGCTACGCCGCACTCCAGTCGATCGCTGTCTTGGCCGATCGACTGGGAAGTACCGTCGTCCGCACGCATGCAGGTGTGCTTGACACGGTGCTCCAGGCAACCCACGCATCCGGGCCGACCGTGGACCAGCACGCGCGGAACGAAGTTCGCTCGGCCGCGGCCTTCACACTCGGTGTGCTCGGGGGCGATGAGGCAATGAACCGCTTGGCCGACCTGACCAACGACGGTTACGCCAACACACGCTTCAACGCGGCTACGGGGTTGGCACGGATGGGAGACCCACGCGCGGTGCCCGTCTTGGTCGAGATGCTGGACCCCAGTGATCCGGCGGCAACCGAAGGCGAGCCGGATCTGGCGGCAAGCCGCTTAAAACGGTCGCTCGTGATGGTCAATGCGGTTCGGGCAGCCGTCCAGATGGCCCAAAAAAAACGTGCCAGACCACCCCTCGGACCCTTGCGGGATGCCTTGCGACGAGTTGTTGACAGTCCCAAAGTGTCCAGCCGCGTGCGACTCGACGCGCGGGATGCGCTGTCGCTTCTTGATGCGAGCGCC
>CAZSOG010000074.1:0-10556 GCA_964607555.1 uncultured Pirellulaceae bacterium
CGAGAATTAGCGTCGATTAGTGTTCTTTTTTCTTCTGGTCCGTGAACAGTTACGTTTTGCGACAGCCTCTGAGTTTCATCCGGCGTCAAGGCGTGGACTCGAGCACCGGTGGGGTGGTCGCGCGCAGAAAACGCGTGTGATTTGTCATCGCGCGTTTTGGTGTTTTTCCGAGCGTGAGGCAATACTGAACCAGATCCCGGACTTGATCGTCTGTCAGTGACACGCTGCTGGGGTGTGGCGTCCCGGGCATACCGAGCAGAATGCGCAAGTAGATCGACTCGGGTGCATTGCCACCTTTGAACTCATCATGCACCAGATCTCGAGGCCATGTTGGTCGGCCTTTATCATCAAACAGTGGGTTGTCATCATCGCCGGTTCCGGTCTCACCATGGCAGGACTCACAGCCTTGCCTGGCGTAGATTTGTTTGCCGCGGGCGTCAGCCGCCGGCGTTTTGGGTGGAAACTTGGGCACGCCAACCAAGACGCCGGGCGTTGTCCGCGCGACCACGGTTTGTTCGACCTCTTCCGGATCGACGATTTCATCGTTTGCGCGGAGCCATGTCGTGAATTGTTCTCGGATCCCACTCTGACGCATCTGCACGACGATTTCCGCGAGCAATTGGAGTTGCCGGTCCGTCAGGGAATCATGCGCGGGCATCGCGGTTCCCGGAATGCCGTCGCGCATGACACGCTTAATGTCGTCCAGGGTTGGGTTACCGTTGCGTGTGCTAATCAAACGGGTCTTGCCGCGCCGCAAGTCGCGTGGTCGCGGCCACAGAAACCGGGCTGCCCGACCGTCACCATTTCCCTCGATGCCGTGGCAGGCACTACAGGCGTTCAGGTACGTATCGAGGCCGGCCACGTTCGCCTGTTTTACGGCCTCTTCCGCCGGTGTTTCAAGTTGCATCGGGTTCACGTTCTTGGGGCGGCGTGATAGTTCTTGCATGAAACGCCGCGTTGCTTCACGCGCCACGCGGTCATTCGGATCAAGCGTCAGGCGACCCTGCAGATCATGCATTTGAATGACGGCATCCTTCGTGAAATCGTTCCACTGAAACGCGCGCTGGGCGCGCGTCGTTTTGGCAAGCAGACTCAACGTGACACCGAACGACACCAGAACTTGCTGGTCGGCGGAGTCCGCCTCATTGACTTGCGAGAACGATGTCTCGGCCTGCGCGTAGTTTCCCAATTCCAACTGGATTTCGCCAAATTCCACCGCCACTTTCGACGCGGGAAAGGGAGACGCAGCGACCGGCTGGAGCACCGTCGCGGCGGCCGAAACTCGTCCCTGCAAACGGACCAGTCTGGCCAGGTCGACCAAGACACTTTCATTGGCCGGATAACGGCTCGCCAAATCGACGAGTCGTGCAATCGCCGCCTCTCTTTTTCCTTGTTCATCCAGCAGGCGAGCGATGGCCAGCTGGGCCAACTCATGACCCGGTTGCCGTGCCACGGCCGTCCGCAGCGACTGCATGGCCCGATCCAACTGTCCTCCGCGCCAATAGAACAAAGCGCGGAGGTATGCGGTGTGCGCGCGTTCGGGGTAGTTCGCCGACCACGTACTCAATAACTTCTCGGCACGATCCATCTGTTGCCGCGCGAGACAACCGAGAACGAAAGTCGATGCGATGTCATCCGGTCGAACGCCGGCTTCCATGAGCCGTGGCAGCGCGTCCTCGGCGCCGTCGCTCATCGCGCCGGACTGAATCTTGTCAAGCGTGGTTTCGATTTCCAGCTGGTCGTTCGGAGCGCCAAGATCCCGCGCCTGTTTCATGGCGCGATCATGGTGCCTGGTCTGGTCGAGATAGCGATGGCACTGGGCCCGCATCAACGCTGTGCGCCAGTCGGGACCTTGGAGGAAATCGGCCCGCTGCAGCCACCATCGCGCATCGCTGATCGCCCACGCATCCAACCGGCGCGCCGCCATGACGCGTGCCGACCAGCCAAGCAACCGGCGGCCGAACAGGCTGCCGACCAACACGACCAGGCAGAGCAACGTGATCAGCAACCATCGGCGCCGCCCCCCCCGTCCGTACCGTCGCGACAAGTCCTGATTCTGCTGCTCGTTTAGCATGCCGTCCTCACGTTTGTGGATATTTCATTCATGCTAATGCGCGCGTGCCGCGAACGTAAGTCCATGGTCCCTGATTGCGTCCAGTCCATCGCGTTGGGTGTCTGTCCACCGTCGTGTCCCACCGTGGCGAGAGATACGGTTTTGTGTTACAAATTAAGGTCTCTAACGGAACAACAAGCCGACGTGGGGTTGACCCGGCATGGCCGCGGGCGCGGAGGACCGCGTAAGGGGCGTTATCCGCCGGCCGAAAGAAAACAGCCGGCAGGTGACCACCGCGCAATCCAAGTTGACTTGTAGCATGAACTGATCCGTATTTCGGACCGTGGGCCATGTGACTCAACTCATTACTCAAGTAACCGCCGGAGACCATGGTGACAGCAGTTCGAATGGAACGAGGACGCCGCTGGTTGATTGTCATCTGTGTATGCCTGATCGGCGCTATCGGGTTGGCGGTTTCTTGGTGGCAGTGGTCCGGGGCCCCCAGAAAGTCGGCGCTTGCCGACCTCTTGGCAAACGCCCCGCTCGCCACGCCGGACCCAACGATGGAGTCACGCATTCGAGCGTTTTGTGGCGACTGCCACGAGGTCCCCCAACCGGGGAGCTTTCCACGCGATCAATGGCACACCGAAGTGCGATTAGGGTACGAGTTCTACGCGCGGAGTGGACGGACCGATCTCGCTCCACCGCCAATTTCCGCCACGATTCAATATTACCGTTCGCGTGCGCCGCGACAACTCGTGTTCCCGAAGCCGGTGGAGGCACCCTCGAAATGGAATGTCTCGTTCCGCGTCGAGAAGATGCCGATCCGTGACTCCGGGAAAATGGCACCAGCGATCGCGCATATGTGCTGGACCCGTCTGCACGATGGCGACGATCCGGTGTTGGTGGTAACCGACATGCGGCGCGGGACCATCGTCGCGACGCCGCTTCCCAGCAACGGCAAGCCACCACGCCTGCTTGCCCGCCTGATGAATCCGTGCCATGTCGAACCGTGCGACCTGGACGGTGATGGGCGGCGTGATTTCATCGTCGCGGATCTTGGTAGCTACCCGCCCGAGGACCACCACCGCGGTCGCGTAATCTGGTTGCGACGCCAGGAGGACCAAGACAATTACGAACCGATTGTTTTGGCTTCTGGACTCGGCCGGGTCGCCGACGTGCGCCCAGCCGACTTTGATTCCGATGGTGACATCGACATTATCACGGCGGTCTTCGGATTGAATACAACGGGCCAGATCCTGTACTTGCGCAATGATTCGATCCGTGGCCAACCGCCTCGATTCGAGCAAATCACGGTCGATCCGCGTCCCGGCGCCATCCATGTTCCGCCATGTGACTTCAATGGCGACGGGCACCTGGATTTCGTCGCGCTCATCAGCCAGGAGACCGAGCAGGTCACGTTGTTCATGAACTCGGCTGCCTCCACTCATCGGGAAACGCCATTTCATATGAAAACGCTCTGGGGCGCTCCCGATTTGACGTTCGGTTCCAGCGGTCTGCGGCTGGTAGATCTTGATGCCGATCACGATCCCGACATTCTCTTTACTAACGGCGACACATTTGACAACAGTTTCGTCAATCCAAGCCACGGGGTTCAGTGGCTGGAAAACCAGGGGAACCTGAAGTTCGTTTACCATCGTTTGACCGATTTGACCGGTGCGTATGCCGCCACCGCCGGGGATCTTGATGACGACGGCGATCTCGACGTTCTGGCGGTCACCTGGCTCCCCGTGAAAGTGCAACCGGCTAACGTGTATGATCAATCATTGGCGTCGGTAGTCGCACTCGAACAGACCGAACCCGGGCGGTTTGTCCGGCATACCTTGGAACGCGACGAGACCATTCACGCGGTGCTTGAAATGGCCGACTTCGACGGGGACGGTGATCTTGATTTTGCCGTCGGATGTCATACTCTGGACCAGTCGGGCAACCTGCCCTACTGGATCGCCGTCTGGTGGAATGAGTCGCACGCGGCAACTGGGGCGCAAAAAGACAGGTGAGTTCCGTTGGCGGAGCCCACCTGTCGGCGTGATTATCCTGCCGCGGTCATCGAACCGGGCCACTTACTTGAAATCAACCCAAGCCCCCGATTGTGCCGAGCTCTTGACGGCAGCCGCGACGAACGCGATCCCCATGCGGCCATCTTCGACGTTGGCATACTTGCTGCCGTCGCATTGGAACGGCTTGCCCTCCTCATAGGCACGCACATCCAACTCAAAGCACCGATGCAAGCGGGCAAATGCGTCGTGGAACGCTTCCGGGTGCCCCGGCGGTATATTCGGTTCCGCCATCAGATCCTCGGGCAGATCACCCAAGAAGCCGTCATTCGGCCCAACTGAGCCACGGAAGTAAGTGCGATCAGGCTGGCCCGGTAACAGGATTGTCAGTTCCTCGGGAAATTCCTGACGCCACTGCAACGTACCCTTCGTGCCCGCCACTTCAATTCCCAGGTCGTTCTTGTGACCGATGGAAATCTGCGAGGCACGCACCAGCGCTTTCCCGCCGTTGGACAGTTTGCAGTACGTCGTGAAATGGTCATCCAGCTGGCGTCCCGCGACAAACGTCTCGAGATTCGCCTGCACGCTGACGGCATCCAGGCCGGTGATGTAGCGCAGATGCATCAGTGCGTGAGTTCCGATGTCACCGCCGCAACAGCTGGCACCGGCCTGCTTCGGATCAACTCGCCACTCGGCTTGCATGACGCCCTGATCTTCCGTGCGATCCGCCAGCCAGCCCTGCAAGTAATACGAATCAACCCAACGGACGTCGCCGATCAGACCACTCTGAACGATGAACCGAGCGAACCGGGTGGTCCAATGACCCAGGTACGTATGCGAGACGGCAAACGGAATGTTCGCCTCATGCACCGCCGCCACCAGTTCGTCCGACTCTTCCAACGTGACGGTCAAGGGCTTCTCGCAGAAGACCGGGATCCCGGCTTTGACGGCCTTCATCGCCGGATCAAAGTGGACATGGTTCGGCGTCACGATCAGAACATAGTCGATTCGCTCACCTAGCGGTTTCTTCGACTCCTGCTCGATCATCTCGGCGTAGCTACGATACCCCGTGATTGGAAACGGCCACGCTTCGGCCTCGCGCATGGCGACTTCCGGATCCGGGTGCAGCGCGGCGGCCGTGACACGGCGCGTGCCGTCGAAGAAGATCGCCCGCTGATGCGGTTGCACGATAAATGCCCCCGCTCCGCCACCGATCAAACCCACTTTCAGAGGTCTTTGTGCCATAAGTTTCTCCTCGCTTTCTATCAGTTACCCGCACTTACGTTCGTGCATGTACCCAACCGGTGTCGTCGTACGGACCCGTGAGCCATCACCTCTTCCACGCGGAACACGATTTCGTCCGGACTCGACCGTGTGGTAGTCGTTCACGAAATCAGCTGTCACGGAACACTAATCTTCACTGATCAACACTAATGATGCCACCTCGGAAAGTGCACACCACCCAACATGTATCCCCTGGATCGCGGAAAAGCTGTCAAACGGATCGCAAGACAAGGTTTTCCGATATTAGCGGGAATGAGCGTCGATTAGTGTTGTATTTCCTTTGGTCCGTGAATCGTTACACCGTGTGAAACAAGAGCCCCGGACAGACTCGGATGCCGCTCCTTACCGTTTGCGTTCTCCGAGCGTCGCGGCGCCGGGAGTGACACGATCCTTGTTCGGTGGCACATCCGCTTGTGCCAGCCCCGTCGTCCACCGCATCCCGCCCAGCATCACGCCTTGGAAGATCGGATTCGTCCATACATCTTCACGGTGCCCCATCGAGGTGTAAAACACGCGTCCCTTGCCCTCACGCCGTGCCCAGGTTGCCGGGTATGGCGGACGCTGATATGCCGGCCCCTTCATGCCTTTGGTTTCATTGACCAGCAGCACGTGCAGATCCGGCGCAAAATTCTTCATGGTGTACCACTCGTCATACAGCTCAAATCCGTTCCCCAGTTTTTCCATGCCCGGGAATTTGGGATCAACCAATGTCATGTGCGCCGTTTGTTGTGCACCATGACTGATGAATTCGGCACCGATCATGGCAATGTATGGGTCGGGATGCGGCTGATTCTTGTCCCGCGGCCCCGACGTATGGAATGAATCGGTCGCCGAATGGACGCCGATGAACCCTTTGCCGCCGCGGATCGCATCGAGCAGCGCTTGCTTGCCTGCCGGGCTCATCGCCGGCGCCTTATCCTTGCCGACTTTCGTCAGGTCGCCTGTTGTGTAAAACACGTAAACGTCATATTGGAGGTGGTCGCCGTCAAACACACGCCCATCCTTCGTCGCCGTGACGTCAAAACCGTGTTGCTTGCCAAACTCGACCAAGATCTTCTCGGAAAAAGCCAGCTCATCGCCCTTGCGCCGCACGACGCTGTGCTCGTATCCCGATGACTTGGTAAAATAGAGAACCTTTTTCGTCGGTCCCGCGGCCGCGACATGGCCGGCAAGTGCCGCGCCGAGCAATCCCGCCCCACCAAACTGCAGTGCCTCACGACGAGTTAATCTAAGTGTGTTCATTCCGATCTCTCCTTTCCTAATGCATAAAGCGGGCTACGCCCGCAACCCAAGTAGGTCCCGCTTGCCGAGCCGGACCTGGAAACACGGTATGATTGGGCGCCGGGTCCCACCCGGCAGGACCTACTAACATGCGCGCACGGTGCGCGCATCCTGCAACCTAAGAATCTAACGAGGCCGGGGCCTCCAACCAACCGACGGATCCTGCGGCGGTCACGTTTCGGAGAAACGCTCCACCGGTGCCGCCCAAAAAGCGATTCGTGGCGCCGCCCGATATCCAGGTGGGCGGCACAGGTAGGTCGGTTTTCCAAACCGACCGCGCGCAACCCCAATCCCATGCCCCGGTCGAATTCCCTCGCACGGGTGGTCGTTGCCGGGCGGCGCGGCCATCCGTTTATCGTGGACTTCAGGAAATCCCGCCCTGGCGGCGGACGTTGTTCACAGGCGCACAGCTCCTGTTTCCGTCCCTTAAACTAAGCCTTTTGAGACGTCAGAGCAACCACCGGACGCAGTGAATCGCTGAATATTCTTCGTCACGCGTCGGACGGAGCCGGTCGGCGGTTGGCACGCACCCCGATAGCCCACCACATCCTCCCGCCGATGTAGTCGAGACCCTCGTCGCCGCGTTTACATCGGTACCCATACCCTAGTATACTGGGTGCCATCGGGAATCGTGGAGGCGCCGCCATCGCGCGTCGAATGAACACTGGACTTGTCGAAGGAAATTGCCATCATGATCGATCTAGGTTTTCACACGGACAATTGGCGCCCGCTGAGCATGGGGTTCGAGGCGGCGGTCGAGAAGGGTCTGGAACTTGGTCTGAAACATGTGGAGTTCGCCGTGATTCACGGCCAGAACTTCATTCAGGCGATGGGCTACGATCCCGGCATCTCGTTGCAGTCGAATGCCAAGGCCCTGAAACGCTACCTTGACAAGAAGGGCGTTCAAGTTTCCCAGATCGACGGCGCTTATCCGATGATGGGCCCTCTCGGCTCGGCCTTCGGAATCCAGTATGCGCAACAGGCGATTCGATTCGCCGCCGAATTGGAATGTCCAAGTGTTGACACCACGGATGGCGCGTTTGAAATCGAGGGACTGTCGCGGGAGGAAGTGTTCCGTATCACCTGTGACAACTATCGGCAAATCCTTCCGTGGGCCGAGGACTATAACGTGATCGTCGCCGTGGAGCCCCACGGGCCGTACACGAACGATCCGGAATTCATGGATCGTCTGTTCACTTACTTCGATTCCGAGTACCTGCGTTTCAATTTTGATACCGGGAACAACTTCATTTCGGGCCAGGATCCACTTACGTTCTGCCAGCAGTTTCGCAAGTACCTGGTGCATTGCCACATCAAGGACGTGAGTCCGCAACTGGCGGCAGCCGCGCGCGGGGAGGAAACGGGAATCGGCAGCTCGATCGTGCCCATCGGTGGTGGAGTCAACGCCGCGAACATCGAGAAGGTGCTCGCCTACCTGGTCGAGACCGACTGGGATGGCGCGGCGTCGATCGAATGTCATGGCTCCGACGAGAACATGAAGGCGAGCGTCGAATTTCTACGCGGTCTCCTCGCAAAACTCGGCCAGCAGTAACCGGCAGGTCACGGTTGCCGTGTCAACGTCCAGCCTTCGCCGGCCTTCCAGACGTACTTCTGGTCGCCCGATTCGAGGCGTCCCGGCGCGCGTACGCCACTCCCTTTTTGTTTCGTGGCGCTGTCACCGAGGTCGGCCCGTGCTTGTTCGGCGAGCTTTTTCAGGCGTGCGACGACCTCGGGGTGCTGGTCCGCCACGTTGGTCGTCTCGCCGATATCCGAATCCAGATCGAAAAGTGCCAAGCCGATCTTGCCCGTGTCGTACTTCACGGGGATGCCGCCGGTGCCCCCGGGCCGCCCATTGAGCGTGCGGTAGGTGTGCGGGAAATGCAGCTTCCATTTCCCGGATCGGATCGCGTGGAGCTGGCGTCCCCAGTAGAACCAGTAGGCTTCATGTGGGGTCTTCGCGCCTGGTTGGCCACTCATCAGGGGCCAGATGTCCGTGCCGTCAATCTTATGGTCTGGGAGTTTCGCGCCGACGAGTTTGGCGACGGTGGGAAGGACATCGATGGTGCCGGCCAATTCATGACACACCGACCCGGCCGGGATCTGGCCCGGCCAGCGCATCAGGCACGATTCGCGGCAGCCCCCGTCAAACATGGTCCCTTTGCCTTCCCGCAGCGGCCCGGCCGATCCCGCATGGTCGCCGTAGGAGAGCCATGGGCCATTATCCGCGGTGAAAATCACCAACGTCTTGTCGTCAATGTTGCACTGTTTCAGCGTGTTCAAGATCTCGCCGACCGACCAGTCCAGTTCCTCGAGCACATCTCCAAACAGACCGCGCCGCGTTTTCCCGCGGAACTTGTCCGACACGTACAACGGGACGTGGCACATGCTGTGCGGTACGTAAAGGAAGAACGGATGGTTTTGATTCCGCTTGATGAAATCGACGGCGTGCTCGGTGTACCACGTCGTCAGTTGATTCTGGTCCTTCGCCGTGACATTCTCGTTGATGATCGTTGTCCCTTCGATCAGTGGGAGCGGCGGCCAGCGTTTGACCCGTTCACTCATCGGCAGTTTGAGCACCGCCGGATGGTATGGCCACATATCGTTCGAGTAAGGCAATCCGAAGTACTCGTCGAAACCATGGTTGGGCGGTAAGAAGCGGGGATGATGGCCGAGATGCCACTTGCCAAAAATCGCGGTGGCATAGTCCTTCTGCTTGACCAGCTGCGCGATCGTCATTTCATCGTCACTGATGCCGTAATTTGCCTTGGGACCCAGCGCGCCCAAGATACTGGCGCGCACGTTATAGCAACCGGTCATGAGTCCGCATCGTGAAGCGGAACAGACAGCTTGCGTCACGTAGAAATCGGTGAATTTCATCCCCTCCTTGGCCATTTGATCCAGGTTCGGTGTGCTGTACCCACGGGCACCGAACGGGCCGATGTCCGCGTATCCCATGTCATCAATGAAAATCACCACGACGTTCGGTTGCGCCGGCCGATCCGCCGCACACACCGACGATACCAACGCGGTAATGCCAATGCTCGCAAAAATTCCCAGCAATATCCATCGACCCACACATCGGTTCATGTTGTAACTCCTCATCGTATCATGTAACTCCTGCAGCACGCGCGCGTCCAAATCTTCAGGACACCGGTGCTTATTCCGTACGGATACCAACCCACTGACTCGTGTCACGCGCACTTCATTTCGCCGGTTCGGGACCAGGATCTTCGCCCATATCCATCGGTTCAAGCGTGCCATGTTTTATGCCACTCTGCACGATCAGCAGAAGATCGTTGGCAATGGCCTGCAGCGTGCCCGCGACGGTGATCTTGTTACACGAATCGAACACCACGCAGCCGAGACAAGCCTTTGGCGAGTCCCCGCTCAGTACCACACCACCCTGGTCTCCAAAACATTCTGGCAAGTCACTCATCGGCAATAGCCTCCCAACTGTATTATTTCGAACCTGCCTCGGAACTGCGGATCACGCATGGACGATAGACGTCCACGTCCGTCGCCAAAGCAGATAGCCGCGCTGCCAAGGCAGCTTTGTAACCGGCACCAAATCTCGGCCTCACGCTGGAAGAAAAAGACCGTCGCCGTTTCGCGACGACGCGCCGCCAGTGGCTTTATTAGACCTCGAACCGCGGCAAGATGCAACCACGCGGCAACCCGCCGACACGACATGGCCGTGGATGGCTGCATGAATCGTCTCGCAGTATACTCCGACCGACCAGAGATGGCACCAACGACCCTGGGTGACCGTGGGGTGTTGAAAACCTGGTGTTGTATCGCAATACGTTTCCTCCAGTTTTCCTGTCGTTTGTCAACAGTCAACCATGTGGAACTTACCGGGATCTTTCGAAACGCCTTGGCCGAAGGCCATATTCATCGTAGCCTGGGCCAAAGGGAGCGTC
>CAZSOG010000075.1:0-10541 GCA_964607555.1 uncultured Pirellulaceae bacterium
GCAGAATCATACGTTCCAGCGTGCCGGGATCCGTCAGTTGGTTGGAGGCAGCGCCTCGTTAGATTCTTAGGCGGTAGGATGCGCGCACCGTGCGCGCATCTTTTATGCCACCCGTTTTGGGTTGCGGGCCTCCCGCGTTGCCGGTGAACCTACTCGACGAGTAGCCTGATCTTCATTTGGTTCCAGCGGTAGTTGACCGTGTGCGAGTGGCCTTGTTCGTTTTTCATGGCGTCGGACCAGATCAGGACCATTTCCGCTCAACGTTGGCTTGACCAGTGGCCGAACCGGTCCGGGCAAGTTGGTCCATCTCAGCCTGCGTCAGCACGTGGTTGTAGACAGGCACGTCATCGATTGTCCCGACGCAACGCCGGTCAACTTGCATCGAGCCGATGGTAAACCCCGCACCGTGCCGATAGGCAACCGGGCCTTTCGCATCCGCCACGCCAACCCTCAGGCCGTCTTTGTAGACGGCATGTCGATCTTGTCATTACCATGCGATCGGACGTCGCTGCATCCTTGGTCGCCCGTCATGATCAACACGACGTTGGGGTGTTGCTCCGCGGCTGCTGCACCAAGCGATTGCGCGAAAATCAGAACACCAAGTTTCGCAATCGAGGTGAGTCGTCTTGTCCGCACTGTTTGTCTCCTGGTCCGGTATTTGGGATGTGTTTTGAATTCACACAGACCGTCACCCCCCTCTCCTGGACTGGTGAAAACCCCGGATCCTGGACAAGTTGGGACTGCTGGGCCGTTGCGGATTTGTTGCGCTCAGCGCGTGAAGGTATACTCGTAGGGTATGACCATTTCGTGACCCGACATGACCAGACTTCCGTGCCCAACTGACCGGATCGACTGAACCATGCGCACTGCCCGACTTCACGCCGCGATAGTCGTCTCATTACTTTTGACAGGTGGTTTTGCGGCTGCCGACAAACAAGCGGAATGGCCCCGGTGGCGCGGGCCACACGACAGCGGCAGCACGGCGTTCGGTACGTATCCCGTGCATTTCGACGCACACACCACACGGTGGCGGACGCCGTTGCCGGGAAAGGGTTGTTCCACTCCCATCGTGTGGAAGCGGACGATTTACCTCACGGCCCCGGTGGATGGGAACGACGCGATCCATGCCATCGATTGGTCAGGGAAGCTGCGTTGGAGCACGGTACTCGGTCGCCAAACAGCCGGTAAGCATCGCAACGGATCGGGCTGTAACGCTTCACCCGCCACCGACGGCAACGCGGTGTTCGCCTATTTCAAGAGTGGCACTCTGGCCGCCGTTGAACTGGACGGAACCGTACGCTGGAAGACGAATCTGGTGCAACGATTTGGCGCGGACCAGCGATTCTGGGACCACGGCACCTCGCCAGTGCTAACAGACCGATACGTCGTCATGGCACGCATGCACGCGGGCGATTCGTGGGTCGCCGCATTTGATAAGACCAGCGGTGACCTGGCATGGAAAGTCCCGCGCAACTACTCGACGCCGCTCGAAAGCGACCAGTGTTACACGACGCCACTCGTGATACGGCATGACGGCAGGCAGGCAGTACTTGTCTGGGGGGCGCTGCACATCACGATTCACGATGCGGCGGACGGACGCGTTCTGTGGTCGTGCGGTGGCTTCAATCCGGATGCCCATAAACTGTGGCCGGCGATCGTGACACCGGTCATCGTGGGTGACATGGCCGTGATCTGCTACGGGCGCAACGACCGGCGGCAGCCGCGGCTGCACGGAATCCGGCTCGGCGGTAATGGGGATGTGACCACCTCGAACCACGTTTGGCGGCGGGACGACATCAGCTCATTCGTGCCGACTCCGGTCGTATACAAGGGCCGCGTTTACCTGGTCCGCGATCGGGGCGAGGTTGAGTGCATCGATCCGGCAACCGGCAAGTCGATTTGGCATGCGGCGTTTCCCAAGGGTCGTGCCTCCTTCTACGCATCCCCGATCATCGCCGGTGACAATCTCTATGCACCGCGCGAGGACGGCGTTGTCTTCGTGGCTTCCGTGGCCAACAATCACTTCAAACTCCTTGCCGAGAACGATCTGGACGAGCCGGTAATCGGGTCGCCAGTGCCGATCGCAAATCGAATCTTGATTCGCGGTGAAAAGCACCTTGTTTGCTTGGAAAGAAAAGAAGAAAAGAAGAAAATAAGAAATAAGAAATAAGAAATAAGAAATAAGAAATTGGAGATTGGAAATTAGGTCGCTGTTCACGACGACTGCCGTCAAGGAACACTGATCTTCACTGATTAACGCTAATGGTACCGCTCCAGAGAGTTTGCAACACTCAACATAAAACACGTGCTACTTGACTTCTGGTCGCGATTGCGGGGGAGAACAACGATGTTGGTGTCTTTCTGTTCGAAAACATGCCTCGTCGCGTACGTGTTGGCGGCGTGCATCGTCGGCCGTGCACCACGATCTGATGCCGGTGAGAATGCAAAGCCGACCGCGTCATCGGCGGAGACGCGCGCCGAGTTCGATCGCCTTAACAGGGCGGATTGGCGCGACGTGTTTCGTGATCCGGGTACCGGCGACTGGCATAAGAAGTGGTTTCTGGACGGGCGCGTCGGCACGGTGACGAACACGCGTCGAGGCATGGAACTGCGTGCCGGGCCGCAATTCGGCAACGACGCGGACCACATGGTGCTGTGGACAAAACAGAGTTTTTCGGGCGATCTGAAAATCGAATACGAGTACACGCGGCTGGATTCAGAAACCCGTGGAGTGACGATCCTCTACGTCCAGGCAACCGGTAGCGGTGTCGGCCCATACGCCAAGGATATTACTCAGTGGAACGTACTACGTGCGGTACCCTCGATGCGAACATATTTCAACCACATGCAGACCTATCACATCAGTTACGCCGCGTTTCCGAACAGTGCGTCGAGTGACGATTACATCCGGGCCCGCTGTTACATTCCCGAAGCGACGGGGCTGCGTGGCACGGACCTCACGCCCGATTACTTCAAGACGGGCCTGTTCAAGACGGGCGTCCCGCACAAGATCACGGTGCTCAAACACGGTCAGGAGTTATTCATGCTGGTCCGCAATCGTGAAAAGGAATTGCTGTGTCACTGGAAGAATGACACGCTGCCGCCTATCGTGGCCGGGCGAATGGGCCTGCGCCACATGTACACTCGGGCCGCCCGCTACCGCGATTTCCGGATTGGTAGTCGTTCCCGGGTAAATGAGCTCCACGACGATGCACAGTCTGGAAGCCCGGGGGGAGAAGACCGGACAAGAGTAGCCATGCCCTTCCTTCAGGCCCCGGACAGAAAATGCCGCGAATTGAATCCGCACATTGAGGTGATGCCATGAAGATGAAGATGTCGATGCTTGCACTGTGGTGTGTGATCGGATATGGCGTGGTTGCACACGCCGGCGCCGGCAAGTTGTCATACAGTAGCACGCCGCGCTTGTCCGGAGCCGTAGCCCGCGGCGCAAAACTGCCAAGTGTCATGGTCGTCAGCACCACGAAAGAACTACGCCGCCAGGTGGATAGCCGGGCGCGGCGCGAAACGTTGGCGATCGCCCGTGTTGAGGCGTCAAGCAACTCGGTCGCGCACTACGCCAAACTCGAGCTCGACGTCGATCTTCGTGGTACTTGGGACAATCCGTACGACCCTGACGATGTGGCACTCGATGCGCTACTTACTACCGCATCGGGCAAGACGGTCAAGCAACCGGGGTTCTTCATGGTGGATCAGAAGCGGGCGGTTCGCGGCGGGGTGGAGACAATGACGCCAACCGGCAACGGACACTGGGTAGTACGCATCGCGGCAACGGAACTGGGAACACTGAAGTGTCGCCTGATCGCGCAGGATCGCACCGGGACCGTGACAAAAGACATTGATCCCATCACGGTACGCCGCGGTATCAACCGCGGTTTCGTACGCCAAAGTCGAGTTGACCCGCACTACTTGCAATTCGACAACGGGGATGGCTTCATGCCGATCGGCCATAATCTGCCGATCTATCATTCGCAGGATCAACTGGCCGACATGGCGATTCGGAAGATGGCATCGAAGGGAGAGAATTACAACCGCTGGTGGATGTCCCGTCGTGGACTCGGTATCGAATGGGAAGACCAACTTGGCTGGTACCGTCAGGCGGAGGCCGCGCGGCTCGACTACATGCTTGATCTGGCCGGGCAGCTGAACTTCTATTACATGCTGTGCATGGATACACACCAGGATTTTCGCGAACGCGGTTGGAAAGCCAATCCGTTCAATAAGGCAAACGGTGGCCCGTGCGCCACGGTACGTGACTGGTTCACGAACGAACAGGCGCGAACCTATTACAAGAAGCGGTTGCGTTACACGATCGCCCGCTGGGGATACTCACCGAATGTGCTCTGCTGGGAGTTTGGCAACGAATTCGAAGGCTGGGCCGACACACCGGAGGACGTCAAGATCGCGTGGCATCGCGAAATGGCCGACACCCTGGCCAAGCTGGATCCCAATCGGCACTTGATCACGACAAGTTGGTGGAGCAAGACGGGACCGGAGAGTTGCTGGCAAATCCCGCAGATGGGTATCGTGCAAACGCACTGTTACACGAATAACGACAGCAACGTGGCACAACAGGTGCGTGACTACTGTCTGCACCAGTGGAAGCAATTCGACAAACCACACATCTTCGGCGAATTCGGGATTCGCAGCCATGCGACGACGGCCGACAAGGATCCGCAAGGCTGGGCCCTGCACAACGCGTTCTGGGCCGCTGCCTGCAGCGGCTGTTGTGGGATTCCCATGCCGTGGTGGCACGAACGCTATATCGAGCCGCTCGATCTTTACTTTCACTTCACCGCGATCGCGAATTTTGTCCGCGACGCTCCATTTGGGACAACACGCTGGGAGCAATTGCAGGTGGCGCCGCCGGAGTACGTAACACGACCAGCCGAACCGATTGCGCGCGATACTGTTCTCACGCCAGCCAGCCAATGGGGCAAGCCGGCGGAGAGCGAGTTTCGCGTTGCCGCGGATGGGAGCGTCAACGCGCCGAATGAGATTCACGAACTGCTGCACGGCCAGGGGCATCGCGACTTGCGCAATCCACCGACGTTTGTTATCAATTTCCCGCGTCCGGGCAAATTCATCGTGCGCGTCGGGCGCGTCTCTCATGCAGGCCACTTGAAGATCTGGCTGGACGGCCAACTGCAATTGGACCGTCTGTTTCCGTGCGGTGAAAACCTTGGCAAACAGTGGCAGTACCAACCGCGCTGGGACCTTTGGGAGTCGGTTTACAACGAGGACGTGGCGATCGACGTTCCGGCCGGAAAACATCGGATCAAAGTGGAGAACTTCGGCAAGGACTGGATGCGCATTGGTCGGTACGTGTTTACCGGGTGCCACGTGGTCGATCGTCCCAATCTGTTGGTTGCCGCGTTGCGCTCGCCAGAAATGACGCTCGTCTGGCTACAAAATCGGGACAGCACCTGGTTCAATCAACAGCAAGCGGCCATTGGAAAAGCAGAAGCGATCCGTGCCGTGCCGCCGGCCCGCGTCACGCTCGGCGGGTTCCCGGACGGCGCGTATCAGATCCAGTGGTGGAGCACGTGGAAGGGCACGCCGACACGCGCCGAGGTGGGAATCGCACAGGGCGGGAACCTCGTGCTGACAACGCGGAACGTCCCGACCGACGTGGCCGCCCAGATAACGCCGGTCAAGTAAGACGTGCGTGACGGTGCGGTTCGGATCTTGTTGTAACTGTTCACGGACTAGAAGAAAAAAGAACACTAATCGACGCTAATTCTCGCTAATATCGGAAAACCTCATTTTGAAAAGCCTGCAACTTTTCCACGACCTGACGGGTTTTTTATGCGTGTCGCAGACTTTCTAGGGCGGTATCATGAGTGCTGATCAGTGAAGATTAGTGTTCCTGGATAGCAGATGTCGTGAACGCCTACGATCTGTTTATGTTGGTCGCCGGGCAACGACGTTGGATCCGGGCAAGAAAACACGGCGGCAATAATATGAGCTCAAGATGCGTACGTTCCACATTTTGCCGCGGAGCAAGCGGGAAGAAAGGGAGAAGATGATGATTCGCCGAACAGTGTTTCTTTGCATTGCGGTGTCAATTCTGAGTGTCGTGAGACTCTTGCCAGTCGTCCAGGCTGAAGACGCGGGCACGGACGCCTTGGCGAAGGATATTCTGGCCCGAGCCGGGGTGCGTGGTGGCTTGATTGTCCACCTGGGGTGCGGCGACGGACAACTCGCGGTCGCGTTGGCGGCGCGCGGGCCCTTTCTCGTGCACGGCCTGGCCACCGATTGGCATCAGGTCCAGGCGGCACGCCAACGTATTCAGGCTGCGGGCCGTTATGGCAAGGTGTCGGTCGCACAGCTGCGCGGCACGCAGTTGCCGTACAGCGACAATCTTGTGTCGTTACTTATTTCAGAATCGCCACAACGGGTTGCCCGCGCCGAGATCATGCGCGTTCTGCAGCCGGATGGCGTCGCGCTGGTCCGCGCGGGGGATCGATGGGAGCGTATCGCCAAGCCGCGCTCGGCGGCGTTGGACCAGTGGACGCACTACTTGCATGACGCGAGCAATGACGCGGTGTCGCACGACAAAGTGGTCGGTCCGCCCGAACGCTTTCAGTGGATCACCGGGCCGCGTTGGGGACGCAGCCATGACCACCTGGCCAGCCTGAGCGCCATGGTGTCGGCCGGCGATCGCGTATTCTACATCGTCGATGAAGGGCCCATTGCCTACGTCGCGATGCCTTCCCGCTGGACCTTGGTCGCACGCAATGCGTTCAACGGAGTGTTGCTCTGGAAACGAAAGATCAATCACTGGGAGGGCCATCTGCGTGGATTTCGCAGTGGGCCCACCGAGCTGGCAAGACGCCTGGTGGCCGTTGGCGACAAGGTTTACGTGACACTTGGCTACGGGGCGCCAATCAGCCAACTCGACGCGGCGACGGGCAAGACGCTTCAGGAATACAAGCCAACGGCGATGGCGTTGGAGTTCGTCGTCGACCAGGGCCGGATGTTTGCCGTGGTTGGCGACCGCTTGCCCCAGAATACCGACGGCGCGGCACGGCGACAGAACCCCGACAACGCCTGGTACTGGTGGACGATCCGCGCCGACGCGGCGCCGCGCAAGCGCCTGGTGGCCGTCGAAACGGCGACCGGTCGGCTGCTCTGGGAAAAGAACGACGCGGTGACCGAGAAACTCTATCCGACAACGTTGGCCGTCGCCGGCGACAAGCTGGCGTTCCAGAGTGACCAAGGAGTTTTCGCCCTGGACGCGCGCGACGGCAAGCAGCTGTGGCACGACCAACGGCCGACCAGCCGGCAACGGCTGAGCTGGTCCACACCGACGTTGGTGATCTCTGGCCAGGTCGTACTGTCCGGCGACCGGGCGGCTAACTCGCCAATCCCGGGGATGAACGAGAAGACGGCGAACAGCCGGTGGGTCGTGAGCTCGCAGGGTGGGATTGCTCCCGTCGGGCAGCTTATTGCATACGATCTCGCGTCCGGCAGACGGTTATGGGAATCGACCTGCCGCGAAGGTTACAACTCGCCCGTCGATCTGTTGGTCGCCAACGGCCTGGTCTGGTCGGGCAGTCTGGTGCTGCGCCGCGATCCCGGCATCACGGTGGCGCGCGATTTACTAACCGGGGAAGTCCGCAAGCAACGCCCGCGCGACCAGGAACAGTTCACGATCCAGATGTCGCACCACCGCTGTTACCGCGACAAGGCGACGGACAAGTACTTAATACTGGGTCGCGATGGGATCGAGTTCATCGACACGACCACGGGCCAAGGGGTCGAGAAGCAGTGGGTGCGTGGCACGTGCCAATATGGGGTCATGCCCGCCAATGGACTTGTCTATGCACCGCCCCACTCGTGTGCATGTCATATCGAATCGAAACTGAACGGATTCAACGTCCTGGCATCCGCGCCGGCGCCGGTGCCGCGACTTGACGCCGCCGAGCGATTGGTGCGGGGACGTGCATATTCCCGCATCGATGCACAGGCGGGCAGCGAACGATTCGCGGGCCAATGGCCCACCTACCGGGGTGACGCACAACGATCGGGCGTTGCTTCGACGGATGTGCCCGAACAGCTGGAAACAGCCTGGCATGCGGACTTCCCGGGCGCGCGGCTGAGCAGTCTTGTTGTCGCGGACGACAAAGTGCTGGTCGCCAGCATCGACGCGCATGCTGTCCTCGCCCTGGATGCACGCAGCGGCGCGCGGCGTTGGACATTTGTGGCCGGTGGACGTGTCGACTCGCCCCCGACCGTTTACGGAAACGCCGTGTTGTTCGGTTGCGCCGATGGGTGGATTTACTGTTTGAACGCGGCTTCGGGCGAACTGGCGTGGCGGTTCCGGGCGGCGCGAACGGACCGGCGAATCGTTGCTTACGAACAGCTCGAGTCGGCATGGCCCGTGCCTGGCAGCGTCTTGGTGCAAGACGGCACGTTGTACGCGGTTGCCGGCCGGACGCCCGAGCTACCGGACGGCCTGACCTTGTATCGCCTGGATCCGGTGACCGGCAAGCTGTTATCCGCCACACCGGTATCAACACCGGCGCTACCGGACGTCTTGTCGAGCGATGGTGAGTCCGTTTACCTGCGGCACCGCCGTTTCGATTCGCACGGCGTTGCCCAGAAGACACTCGTACCACATTTGTACAGCCCGGCGGGTTTTCTTGACGATTCGTGGTGGCACCGAACGTACTGGATGTTCGGGACCAACATGCGCTCCGGCTGGGGGGCCTGGCCGATCTCGGGCAACCAGGTTCCCGCCGGCCGGATCCTGGTGGTCGATGGCAAAACCGTTTATGGCTTCGGCCGGTTGAATCAATATCATCGCAACGGCAGCCACGTGGGTTTGGGGACCACTCGATATCTCTTGTACGCCTCGGCGATCAAGCCCGCGGCACCACCACGCAAGCAGGCGCGGCGCACGGGAAAACTCTACGAGAAAGGAAATGTGCCCACGCTGTGGCAAGAGCCTCTGCCATTGATGGCTCGAGCGATGTTGAAGAGCGCGGATCGACTTTACGTGGCCGGACCGCCCGACCTGCTGACCTACGTCAAAGGCGCGAACATCTATCCGTATCGTCTCAATTCGGCCGCCGCGTTAGAAGCACAAGAAGCCTCCATGGCGGGCAAGAAGGGCGCGATGCTCAACGTCGTGTCAGCAACCGACGGCAAGACGCTGGCCAGCTATCCTCTGGCCGCTCCACCCGCATGGGACGGCATGGCGGCGGCCGATCAGCGGCTGTTCATCGCGTTGACTAACGGCCATGTCGTGTGCCTTGCCGGGAAGCAAACTATGTAACCGGGCCGATAACTGGTTTATCCGTGGAGCGTGACATGAAAAGACCGAGTGTTTACCGGAAAATCCTCTTTGTGTTGGTGTTCTTGGGTGCTGTAGTGCTGCTGGCGACGCGCGCCGGTCGGGTTGCGGCTGCCGAGCGGCCGAACATCGTGTTTGTCATTACGGACCAGCAGTTCGGCGATGCGATGAGCTGCCGGATGGGTGACCGGTATATCAGTACGCCGGCGATGGACAGTTTAGCGAGGACCGGCACGGTATTCACGCGCGCCTATGCGGCGAATCCGTTATGCATGCCGTCGCGCAACTCGATGTTCACCGGCCGTTACCCCCACGAAACCGGTGTCACGATGAACGCACGGCCGGCGGGCGGCCGTTTGGCCCCGGAGTTTGTTTGCATGGGGACGTATTTTCGGAATGCCGGGTACACGACCGCGTACAGCGGCAAGTGGCATTTGTGTCTCAAGGAAAAAGACCCGGCCGCGCACGGGTTTGAGATCCTGGACAGCCGCAAGAAACTCAAACCGCCACAAGACGATAACTACGATGCCCGTGTATCGCACGCGGCCGTGGAGTTTCTCAACCAGAAACCTAAAGAGCCGTTCTTGTTGGTCGTCAGTCTTCTGAATCCGCATAATATTTGCGAATGGGCGCGGCGTGCGGCGGGACGCACTCAGCGGTTGTCGTGCGGCGAGATTGGCACACCGCCGCCGCCGGACCAGCTGCCTCCGGCCCCCGCCAACCTTGAGGTGCCGAAGGACGAACCCGACGGGATGGTCTTTATCCGGCGTGGGTACCAGGTCGAGGACGGCAAGTTTCCCGTCCGCAGTTTCACGCCCGAAGATTGGCGGCGCCAGCGTTGGGGCTACTATCGAATGGTGGAGAAGGTGGACGGCGAAATCGCCAAGGTCCTCGATGCGCTCCGCGGCGCGGGACTCGAAGACAATACGCTCGTGATCTTCGTGAGCGACCATGGCGAGTGTGCCGGCGCCCATCGCTTCAATCAGAAGACGGTGTTCTATGAGGAATCGGCACGCGTTCCGTTGATTGTCAGCTGGAAAGGCAAGACCGATTCCGGTACGTCCGACGAGTTGGTCAACACAGGCATCGATATCCTGCCGACGATGCTGGAGGCCGCCGGCATCAAACAACCAACGAAGCTGACGGGACGTAGTCTCCTGCCACTGGCGATGGGCAAGCCGTTCGCTACGTGGCGCGATTACGTGGTCGCGGAAAACAACAT
>CAZSOG010000076.1:0-10466 GCA_964607555.1 uncultured Pirellulaceae bacterium
GGCAAGAATATTGCTTGGCAAGAATATGAAAGCCCGCGGGCATTCTGACCAACGGGCCCTCATTAATACAGGCTCGGCCCGCTTTTCCGCAACAACTCGCGACTATTCGCTCGATTGAAGAAAGACGACCACATTCCAGCCCCCTCTACCCCCTGATTCCTGGTCGCACGGCGCCGTGGTGTTCGGTTACCCGCGAACGACGCCGGTTTTTCCTTGCGGAACGAGCTAGACTTATAGAGTCCAATAGCTCGAAACCGTGTCGTGACAGTCCGTCGGCAAGGTGTTTTTTCGCTTCTTCAACGGACAAGGACGTCCATGGTATGTTTTTGAGACCAAGTGTGGAACGGTTTTTTGTTCCTGGGAGGGGGCCGTGCGTGATCCGTGTTAACGATTTTCACAAAGCTTACGATCGTACGGTCGCGGTACGGGGACTCTCGTTTCGCGTTCGCGCCGGACAGATTCTCGGTTTGGTCGGGCCCAACGGCGCCGGCAAGACCAGCACGTTGCGCGTTATCGCCGGTATCATCCCCGCCAGTCACGGCCGACTGGAGGTGAACGGGCATTGCCTGCAAACGGACTCGATCGCCGCGAAACGTTGTCTCGGCTTTATTCCGGACGACCCCGCCCTGTTTGACGATCTGACCGTGGATGAGCATCTGACGTTCTTTGCGACCACGTACGCGGTCGCCGACGCCGCGGCCAAGGTGGACAGGTTATTGCAGCAGTTCCAGCTGACTGAGAAACGTCGAACGGCCGCCCGGGACCTCTCGCGCGGCATGCGTCAAAAACTGGCAATCTGTTGTGCGTTCTTGCACGATCCGCAAGCCATCCTGTTCGACGAGCCGCTCACCGGCCTGGACCCGCATGGCATTCGGACCTTGAAGAAGTCCATCATCGATCGAGCGCGCGCGAATGCGGCCGTTATCGTCAGTTCGCATCTGCTGGCAATGGTCGAGGACATCTGTACGCATGTCCTGATCCTCGAGGAGGGCGAACAACGGTTCTGGGGTCCGCTGGACGAACTGAAAACACGTTTCGCCGCCGACCAAACTGAGACTTCGCTCGAGGACATTTACTTTCGCGCGACGCAAACGGCCGCGCTGGCGCGGAGTTCGGTATCATGCGCGGCGTCTCCGGAACCCGTTTCCATTTGAGGTGCGGCAGATCTTGTGATTGAACCACCCATCGGAACCCGTCATATCGCACGACGTGAGCAGCCCGCCGGACCCACATCATGAACAGCAGCACATTTCACCCCGCGCTGGTTCGCTTGCTCCGTTTGCGTTCGATCGCGCGACTCCGACGTTTGCGTCGGCGACTTTCGTCGCCGCGCCGCCTGGTCCTTTCGACACTGGCATGTTTGCTGGCCCTGTTGTGGCTTGGGAACGCGATTACGAGCATTCTGTTTCGCGCGTCGGCCGATCCCGAGATGCTCCGTCGTTGGGTCCCGTTGGGGTTTGCCGTGTACGGACTGTGGCATCTGGTCAAGGCTGCCTACCGGCGACCGGAACAGGGCATTGAGTGGTCACCGGCCGAGCGGGACCTGCTGGAAGGTGGACCGTTTTCGCGTCATCAACTGCTATCGTACCGACTGGCGACGGTGTTCGGCGCGGCGGTTTTGAAGGCGGCCTGCTTCACGGCACTGATGGTTCCCGACTTGAAGTTGCGGCTGCCTGGATTCGTCGGCGCATTGACGGCGCTGACGTTTCTGGAGCTTTGGCGGATGAACGTCGAGATCACGGCTTGCGGAGTGGGCAAAGCCACTTACATGAAACTGCGTGGTGGCGTCCTGCTGTGCGTTGCCGCCGCCTTGTTCACGACCATCACGATCGCGGTATACTCATTGCCGGCCGTCGAAACGGCACGTCTCCCCGCGGTATTGGTGATCCTCAAACACTTGGGAACATCGGCCGCGCAGCTCGAGTCCACTCTGGTTGGCCAGATCATCTGCGCTCCTTTTCAGCTGTTTTCCGACGTGATTCTTGCCGATCATTACAGTGGCCTGCTCGCGTTGCGGATGGCACTCGGCATCCTGGCGGTTCTCGCGATGGTCGGCATGACGTATCGAGTCGACCGGTTTTTCCAGCGCCGCCGTGTCGAGCATGAGCAACACACGTATTTGAAAACGAGGGTCGGGCGGAAGCCGGCTCGCGCCGCCACGGCAGCCGCGCGAAACGCCGGCGTCTTGCCGTGGCGTGGTGGTGGCGTTGCGTTGGCTTGGCGGCAGTTACTCGGCGCGCGACACTACTGGATCAGTGTACTCATCGCATTTTCGGCGCCGACATTTCTGGCGTTGATCCCACTGGTCGTCTATCGCGACTCCCGACTCGCGTTCATGAACGTCTTTGGCGGGCTCGCTTTTTATTCGCTGTTGCTGCTGCCGGCGGCGCTGCGGTTCGACTTTCGCCGCGACGTCGATCGCATGGTGCTGTTGAAGTCGCTACCGATGTCGCCGCGGGCAACGGTTGTCGGGCAGTTGGTCGCGCCCGTGGCGCTTGCCAGCGTCTACCAGCTGTGTGTCCTCCTGGCGGCCGCTGTGATTCGGCCGATTGGGCCGGGTTTCGTGGTGGCCGGATGGCTGTTGCTGATCCCAATGAACATTTCGATCTTTGCGCTGGACAACCTGTTGTTTCTACTCTACCCGTATCGCCAGAACCAAGAGGGGCTCGAAGTCTTCCTGCGCACAACGCTGACATTCACGGCAAAGGGCATCTTGTTTGCGTTGGTATTGGCGGTCATGGCCGGCTGGGCGTTGCTCGCGGGCGCGCTGGTCCACAAGCTCGCGCCGGGGACTGACGCGCGCGTGGGAACTCGGTTTCTCTTCATCGCCGGCATGGGTGTCATGGTTGTGTCGGCGGCTTTCATGACGGTTCGCTTGACGATCCGCGCGTTCGGCCGTTTTGACGCGAGCCAAGACGTGCCCGCGTGATGTGCACGGTGCGTGCTTCCTGCAACTTGAGAATCCATGAACTGTTCACGGTTCGTAAGACATTTGACCGCGGATGAACGCGGATAAACGCGGATCATCTCTGAAGAGAGTGGTTTTGCTGTTTCGTATCGGATGTAATCACGATCGCTTGTTCGAGTTCGCGAGTTACACTACGGATTGCCCTATCCGCGTTCATCTGGGTTGATCTGCGGTTTTCAGCCTTCGGGGTCGTGAACTGTTACCATATTGTTAATACGTGAGCACGGGTGGATTGTCCTTTGACAAAGTAGGCGTCCGACGTTCGGCTCCGCGGCAGATCGCTCGTGGATAATCTGGGTTAGGCCGCCAGCCCCATCGTTACGCATGTCGTGGTTGTTCGACCGGCAGACCGTCCAGCGTGCGCTGCCGTCACCAACCGCTCAGGTATTCCAGCCGGTCTCCCAATGTCGCGGCGTCCCGTGCGCGGGCCAGGTGAACAAGCCGCGTCAGCATGTCACCGATAGGGCGTTGGCTGGATACGACAATGCCCGCATGGTGCCGGCCTTGTCTGAGCCACGTGTCATGCAGGGCGGCGAAATGGGCCACATTGAACGTCACGAGCACGCGGCCTTGGCCGGCCGCAAAGGCAAGCTGGGCGTTGTCCGATTCGCCCAGTCGGCGCGCTTCCGGCGTGCTCAATGCGTCCAGCCCGGCTTTCCGCAAGGCAGGGGCGACGGCCGCGTAAACGTCTTCGTCCGTGAACAGACGCGGAGTGCTCATGGGGTGGATTCCCCGCCGGCGCGCCGCGCCTTGACCGCCGCTTCATTGTCGGCTGCCAAGTCGGTTTCGATCTTGTCCAGGTGGTCGTAAGCGTAGGCCAAGGCGTCGTGAACGTCGGCCGGCTTGAGGGCGGGGTACTGTTGGACGATTTCTTCGACGCTCATTCCCTGCCGGTAACAACCCAAAATGATGCCCACGCGGATACGGGTTCCTCCTACCACCGGTTGGCCGCCGCAGCGGACCGGGTCTTGTTCGATGTTACGAAAGTCCAGTTTGGGCATGGCGCGGATTCCTTCAACTTGCGTTGGGCACGGCAATGAACTTTTCCTCTATTCTACCGTGTTTTTCCAGCCAGGTCGATTCCGGCCGTCATCTGCGCGCGCTGATTGGCCGGGCTTTGCCTTCCCAGGTCAGCCGAAGTTGCATTCCGAGCGCTGCGCGGTAGTCAGACGTCATTTTGCGCTCAGATCGATTTGCCGAAACAGGGGCAGGTGGCGATAGTAGACTTCGAGGCAACAGATGGCGAGGCTGGTGACATAGATCCGGCCGCCCTGGGACGAGAGCGGGCCGCGCGGGGCCCAGCTACCGGCCCGGTGTCCCCGTTTCTCTTGCATGCCGATCAGGATGTCGCGCATTTTCAGGTTCCAGCGGTTCCACGCATCACCACCAAAATGGTGTAGTGTTTGCGTCCCATAGTACCAGTAGTAGATATTGGGCCGGTTGGTCGCGGGCGGGTTGTGGTCGAGCATCCAGGCGACCCCTTCGCCAAGTGCGGGGTTGGTCCGTTTCCAACCAAGATAGACGCGGCACAGAAGTCCCTCCGCGGTCATCGGCGGGGTGACGTCTTCGCCGCGCATGTAGGCGTACCGCGCGCCCTGCGACCGCTGCACGCTATCGAGAAAATGATCGGCGTTTTCGAGCGTTTCGTCGGGGACCATCAAGTTAGCGGCCAGCGCGCTTTGCAATGCCATGAGCTGCCAGCCGAAGACGCTCGTATCCCCGCGCAGACGCCCCCCGTGACTCTTTGGGTAATAGCGCCAGCCGCCATCGGGGTATTGTGCCTGGACGATGAAATCGATCGCTTTCTGGGCCGGCCGACGCAGCGTTTCATCGCCGGTCATCAAGAATGCCTCGCACAGCACGATCGCCGCTTGTCCTTGCGTGTACATTCCCGGATACTGTGCCTTGCTCCCGCGCAAATCACCGTCTTTCTCTTGGTGCTGGACCAGCCAGCGCAGGCCGGCGGCGACAACATCCTTGTACATACCAGTCAAGTGTGTCTGTCCCGCGCCCAGATAAGGCAGCATCGCAAGTGACGTTCCCGTGATATCACTGCGCAATGTGCCCTGTCCACCGCAATGACAATTGTCAACACGCTGGAAGTGATCGATGCTCCAGCTCCCATCCTTGTCTTGGTGGCGCGCCAGCCAAAGCAAACCACGCGCGACGGCAGCTTCGGTCAGAGTGGTTCCCCCTTCACTCTTGACAACTTCGACGCGCAAACGCGGATCGCGTGCCAACAATGGGTTATGCGGGCTCGTGCTGCTGGTGATCTGCTGCCGCTCCGTCTCCAAATCGGGTAAGTGCGGATTGGTCGGGTCGACGAGCCGCAAGCGCCGCGCGTCCTGATCCGCGCGCACGAAGGCGCGCCGTGCCGCGGGATCACTCATGTCGACACCCTGCGGCACACCCAAGTCAAACACGGAGCGATCGGTCGGGTTGATCCGCGTCGTATCACCCCCTTCGCGCACGACGCGGTCTACACGCGTCGACAGCGTGATAAAGGGTAGTTCCGGCTTGTCCTCATAGGTCAACAGGCCAAGGAGAATCAGCAGGATCACATGGAACAGCAGGCTGACCAACCAGGCGGGCATGTCCCGAAAGAACGAGCCTGGGGATCGTGCTGGTATGCGTCGCGGCGCGGGAGGGGCCGACGTAACGGTCCGCGCAGCGGGGGCGGTTCGCGGTCGGTTGCCCGCCACGCCAGCCAGCGGGGGCGCGGTCGGTGACGCGGGGGGAGGGGGAAGCATTGCTGCACGCGATCCGACCGGTCGCCGGCGCGGATCGGGAACGGCGACGTTGGCGGCCGGTGGGGGCTTGCCCGGACCATCGGTTCGCAACACGCGACGTTCCAATACTTGCCGGGCCGCATGCTGCTGCTGGACCGTCAATTCGATGCTCGTGCCACAACGCCAACAGTCGGCGATCAACAACCAGAGCCGGACCGTCATCGGGGCACCGCAGTCGGGGCACGCGCACATGAGCACATCGCCCTGCAGCCAGAACATTGTTTTCGGCGGCACGGGCGCCGACGCCGCAACGGGCTTGTGCTGCGACGAAGCCTCGACCGTGTCACGGCCGGCGCGCCCGGATTCTGCGTCGACGGTCGAGCCGGGCAGGCCGGACAGTTCCGGGAGCGGCGTGTCGGACGTAATGTCAACCAGGGTGACGGAATCCCCGAACGGGACCGTTAGACGTCGCGGCGGACCAGATCCTCGATCCATCGCGCGCAACTCCGGTTGCTCATCGGCCTGCGAACCAAGTCGTTTTGCCATGGTTGCTGTTCGCGACTCCCATGTCAGGTGGCAGCGTGTTACAGAATTCGCCAAACGGGCCCAAAATGAAACAAAAAACGAAGGAACACTGGAACACGATTGATACGAAGTCCAGGCATAAAAAAGCCGTAAATACCGGCGAATCCGCGCCGTTCACGGGTTTGGAACGACCGCGTGGCAGCACCGTCTTTTGGGCCGTTCTTCTCCGCCTTTCGTGTTATTCGTGGTCGTCTCGCTTTCGCGGTGTGAGTACCCCTTCATTGTAATCGAACTGTTGGCCGGCGTAACAAGGCAGGGCAGGTTCGCGGATCGGGCGGACCAGACGACGCCCCCGCCGTGGGCGGTGCCGGGCATCGGCCGGCGGACACGACGCGCAACGACAAGGACACGGTGAGGACGTTCCGGGGTGGCACGTCAGGTCCATGAACGGCGGCGGCCGCCAGCCGGGATTCGGCCCACGCATCGGCGTCCAGACGACGGTGCGTGGTGTCAACAAACCGTTGCGTGGCAATGACTTCGAGGTCGAACGGCCAGGTTGCGGCGGGACCTATCGGCCGCGTGACCGGGCGTGACACACGGCCGGGCTTGGCCCGTTACGGCGCGCCGTCTCGTGCGCGCCGCGCCGAACGCCGTGTCAACCGTAGCCGAACCACGGGGGCCTCTGCTAAACTAACGGTTTGTCGGGTCGCATCCGAGCTGGAGGATTTCATGATTGTTACTGAGATTGGCAACCTGATCACCGAGCTACAAGCCAACATGGGGCAAGTAGTTCTTGGCAAACCCGAGGCGGTGCGCATGTGCCTCGTGGCGTTGCTGGCCGGTGAGCATGTGTTGCTGGAAGATGTGCCGGGGGTTGGCAAAACGCTGGTCGGCAAAGCGTTGGCGAAGAGCCTATCCGGCGACTTTTGCCGGCTGCAGTTCACTCCGGATCTCTTGCCAAGCGACATCGTAGGCAGCAGCGTGTTCCACGCGAAGACGACCGAGTTTGTTTATAACCGTGGCCCGATTTTCGCCAATGTGGTACTTGCCGACGAGATCAATCGGGCGCCGCCACGCACGCAGAGTGCATTGCTCGAAGCGATGAGTGACGGCCAGGTATCCGTGGATGGCGTGACCTATGAGTTACCGCGCCCGTTCATGGTGATCGCGACCCAGAACCCGTTTGAGTTTGAGGGGACGTATGCGCTTCCGGAGA
Source organism: uncultured Pirellulaceae bacterium (assembly GCA_964607555.1). Taxonomy (GTDB): domain Bacteria; phylum Planctomycetota; class Planctomycetia; order Pirellulales; family Pirellulaceae; genus JAJSAJ01. The sequence goes on from CAZSOG010000076.1 coordinate 7,439, forward strand.
GTCAGTTGGATCGTTTCTTGCTGCGCGTGTCCATGGGCTATCCCAATCGTGCCGACGAACGGCGCGTGTTGGACTCGCATCGGCAAGGCGAACCGGTGGAGACACTGGCACCCGTACTCGATCCGGATCAGGTGGTCGCCCTGCAGCATCAAGTGCGCGACGTGGCGGTGGACGACTCACTGTCCGAGTACATGCTGGACATTGCCGAGGCAACGCGGCGCTGTGACGCCTTGCATGTCGGGGTCAGCACGCGTGGTGTATTGAGCTTATATCGCGCGGCGCAGGCGTCTGCCTTGATCGATGGCCGAAATTATGTTGTGCCGGACGACATCAAGCATTTGACGGTCCCGGTACTCGTGCATCGAGTCATCCCGAAGGGAGTCATGCAAGTGGGGCAGCGTCACGATATCGAGCAGATCATACAAGGGCTCGTCGACCAGATCCCCGTACCGGAGTGACGCCCGTTATGGCTCGTCGACCGATCACCACGCTTTGTCCGGAAGGCTGGTACTATTTATTTGTTATCGCCTTCATCCTGGGCGGTGCCGCGCTGCGCGGCATGAACTTGCTGGTCATCTTGGCCGGCGCGCTGATCGGCCCGCTGTTATTCAACTGGCGTCTGGCTCGACTGATGTTGTGGCGCGTACGAGTCGAGCGTCAACTGCCGGCGCGTGTCTTCGCGGGCCAGACCGTCACCGTGTCGGTGGTTCTGCACAATGACCGGTCGGTGCTGACCAGTTGGGCCGTGATGGTCGAGGATCAGATCCGGCGGGTCGACACGGCGCGTTTGGCGGATGCGGACGTGGTGCGAATCATGATACCGCGCACGGCACCGCGGCAGATCCGCAGCGCGAATTATCGGGCTTTGTTATCCCGGCGGGGAGGTTATCGATTTGGCCCGTTGTGGGTTTCGAGCCGTTTTCCGTTGGGGCTTGCCAAGGCCCAAATGAAGGTAAGCACGACGGATCAATTGTTCCTGGTCTGCCCGCGGCTGGGACGCACGACGCGGCGTTGGGCGCAAGTCACTCAGCAGCAGCATGTTGGCAGCCAACGTACATCGCGCCAGCACGGGCTGTTGGAAGGGGATTATTATGGCTTGCGCGAATGGCGGCCGGGTGACAGCCAGCGGTGGATCCATTGGCGCACCTCGGCGAAGTTGGGCGAGCTTTCGGTGCGGCAATTCGAGCAACAACGGAACCGAGATATCGCGCTGATTCTCGATCTGTGGCAGCCGGCGCAACCGACCGACGCGGATCGTGTGATCGCCGAGACGGCCATTAGCTTTCTTGCCACGGCCGTCGGGGAGGTCTGTCAACGCGGCGGCGCACAGGTGACGGTTGGCGTGGCCGGAGAAACGGCCGAGTATTGGAACGGGGCCGCGTCCAGCGTGCTGGCGACCGAGGTATGGGACTATTTGGCGGTCGTCCAGGCCGGCCAGGGCGAGGTGATTCCTCGGATACTCGACCGCGTTCGGCACCGGTCACATCCGAACTCCCAGACGCTCGTCATCAGCACTCGATCTCGATCGGCAATCGATGAAGCGGACACGGACTCGGTCGGCAGCGACCTCGATGGGCGCAAACTAACATGGATCGACTGTAGCAAGGGCGAAGAAACCGAGTTTTTCCAATTGGTGGAGAATAACTAGGACAGGGTGACCGCGAGCGACGGCAATGGACGTCCACGTCCGTCGCAGAAGCGGATGGACGCCCCTGCCGGGACGGTTTTGTGAGAGCCTCCAGGAACCAAACGGTCATGACCGGTTACTTTTTTTCATAACCTCCGCGGAGCTGACATTATGGCCAAGAACGATGGCGCACAGCAGCCGGCGACGCGGCCGCACAGGCTTCTGTCGGTTCATGTCGCCGCGATGGCGGTGACGGCAACATGGATGCTGGGCATGGGCGAGCGGGACTACGTGTTACCCTGGATCACGTCGGGCGCGGCGGTCTCTTCCTTGGTTCTCACGGATTACTTGAACTGGTTTCGGCTACACCGATTCGTTGCCAATATCGCGATGTTGGCCGCTGCTTTCGCGTCGCTGAATAGTTTCTTTGAACTGGGAAGTCACGACCAGCTGGTGGCGGTCGCGAACCTGTTGGTGTACGTCCAGATTGTCCTCTTGTTTCAAACCAAAACGGCGCGGATCCACGGCCAGTTGGCCGTGTTCAGTCTTCTGCAGGTGGTCGTCGCCTGCCTGCTGAACGATCGACTCGAATTCGGTCTGTTGCTGTTCGCCTATTTGATCATCGGCATGCTGGGGATGATTCTGTTTTTTCTCGAGCGCGAGACCGACCGAATCGGCATGGTTGACCGGCCGCGGCGGCGATCCGATGCGCGGCGCGGGACGGAAGCGTCGATACTGGGCAGCGCGCCGGTGCTGTGGACCGACCTGACGCCATACCACGTGCGACGCATGCTGACCGCGCGCGGACTGATCGCGCCCATCCTATCGATGATCGTGGCGAGTTTGATATTCGTGATGGTCTTCTTTTACACGGCGCCGCGCACCGACGGGTCAAACTGGCAAGGCAGCGCGCGGGCATTCACCAAAGTGGGGTTTTCGCCGGAGATTTCCTTTCAACAGATGGGCAAGGTTCTGGTCAGCAACGAGCGGGTCATGCGTGTTGCTTTCAGTAATGCAAAGACGGGCAAGCCAACAACCATCATTGGGAAACCCTATTTTCGGGGCAGCTTGCTCTCGATGTATTTGACGGCTCGCGGCCAGGGGAATTGGCGTCAAGACATCGATTCGGGCGACGGCCTCGGCATGCAACTCGCGCCACCGCCCACGTCCGGCGAAGTGTTGTTGCAGGATGTGCTGATCGAGTCGACTCGAAGACCGATTCTGTTTAGTGTTTTTCCGGTCTATGCCGCCGCGGACACGCCCGCGGAGATACGGATCAACCGACGCACTGGGATCCTCTATCGACAAGACGTTTCATCTCTTGAATTAAACCACGAACTCGGCTTCCGCGTGGCGACGCCCGCGTCTCATCCGCCGGCGGCTCGGGTCTTGGCTGAAGCG
>CAZSOG010000077.1:0-3363 GCA_964607555.1 uncultured Pirellulaceae bacterium
GCTGCCCGATATCCAGGTGGGCGGCACATGTAGGTCGGTTTTCCAAACCGACCGCACGCAACCCCCATCGCGCGTCCCTCTACATTTCCCTTACGCCCCATGCGTAACTCGCCCCAAAAACTTGACTCAAATGCGCCAAGTTTTGCCCTATAAGGGCACTAATCTTAATATCATTCTTAATCTTACTCTCACTCCTGATCGACATGACGTGTTACGTTGCGCGACGATTCTCTTGATTCATGGGAGCGGAATATCTCATTTGAGATTACCTCATTTGCGCTTAGAATATATTGTTACCGTCCGCCGCAGCAACGATGACGGACGGCAGGCGGTCGACAAGCTGAATGTGCGCGTCGGCCCGCGTGGCGCGGCCGAAGAAGACTGAGTAACCGAAACCATCGAGTGGCGCAACTGCGGAATTTAACCACGAAAACCGGAGATACTCGATGCAATCGTTTCCGTTCCAAGTGATCGCGATATTGTTTCTCGCGGCCGCGCCGGCGCCGGCACAGCAGAAAGATGCTGCGAACGTCTCACCGCTGGAACTGCGCCAGCAACGGTGGTTGGCGGCACAAACCGCTCTTTACACCGGGCCCACGGTCGAAACACGGGCGGGTCTGAAAGCCTACACGGGGCGCGCGGCCGCGGAGCGTATCGTTGGCAAAGACCGTAGGTTGGCCTACCTGCTCAACTATCAACAGCTGGGCATCAACTATGGCGAGGGAGTGGAGTTCCACCCGCAGGAAGTCAACGGGTTTGAAAACTATAGCCTGAACGACCGGAACAAGTATTGTTACACTCAGCTGCCTCGCAAACAAGTGTTGGCGGCGGGGTTGATGGCTGTCAACAAAAAATACGTCGCGGCGACTTGTCGTGTATTCGGGCTGACCGAGGACGGCGCGCCTCGCGCGCGGGATGAACGGAAACTCCACGGTTCCTCCACCGTATTTCGCCGCGACCTGAGCGCGTTGCGTGATCTTCCGGTTTACTATCGGACAGACGGTTTTTCACTTTATTACAACGCCACGTACCCACTTACGAAGCAACGCCTTGAGCGCGAGGAGATAGATCCGCTCTGCGACGGCGGTGTGGCCGGTATTCTGTGGGGCATCTGTGCGGGGAGCCGGGTAACGTTCGGATCGGAAACGGGGCAGCTTGTTGGCGAAGGTATGACGGACGCCCAGTGGGGCCGCATGCGCGCCGGCGATCGCAATGCGTACCGCAATCTCAAGTACCTGATCGATACCGGTCATAACCCGCTTCCGATCGCGGCGGCACGCGCGCACCAACGCGGCCGGAAGCTGCTGGCCTACTTCCATATGAACAAGGAGTACGGCCCGGTCGGGAGCTGGACCTGGGAACTCCTGACGGACGACTTTTCCAAACAGCATCCGAAGCTCCGGATCCGCGATTCTCTCTTGCTGGATTTTGCCCACGCGGCAGTTCGCAAACGGAAGCTGGCGATTCTGCGCGATGCGGCGCGGCAAGGTGTCGACGGGATTGCACTCAATATGATGACGCATTTCTTCACTGATCCGGAAGCCGGGCGGCCGGTGCTCACCGAATTCATCCGCAACGCGCGCCGGATGCTGGATGAGGTTGGACGTGACGAGGGACGGCGTCTCGAACTCTGGGTGCGCGTTCCGTTCCAAGGCGCCGAACACCGGGGCATCGATTGGAAGACCTACATGCGCGAAGGCCTGATTGACGCGATATCGGCCTACAAAGGTTGGCCCGCCGGCGACTACTTCGATGTGCCGATGGACCCGTTTGTCGAGTACAAGCGGCAAATCGGCAGCTCGTGCAAGGTGCACGGTTTCATCTGGCAAGCGTTGGGACGGGTCGATACCGACCCGTCACCGCGGGGAAAACGACGGTATGATAAACCCAAGGTTTCCGCGATGTACCGCGCTCAGGCACTGATCCACCACCGTGTGGGCTGCGATGGCATCGAGCTTGGGTTTGCCAGCCCGAGCCAATGGAAACCACTGTACGGTCAACTCGGCAGCCCGCGGCTGATCGAATTTGCCGACAAACGGTACATGGTCGACATCAAGCCTTATCTGCCGTTGGTCTTTGGCCGGTCCGCCGATGGCCCACCTCCGCCGTCCGAACGGCGCGTTGTGCATCTACGTGTGGCCGACGACATGCAAGCCGCTCACGATGCGGGGTTTTCGGCGACCACCCACGTCGTACTCTACTGCCGGCCGCTCGAAAGTCCCGATGAACGGATCGAAATCACGATCAACGGCCATGGCCCAATCGTGGTCGATTCATCCACCCATGGCGCCGGCCGCGGCGCGCCGGTGGCCATGGGCGAACTGCGGAAATATCGCGCCCGCAACGCGCGGACCGAGCGGTCAAGCAGTTTTCTCAATTCGCCCGATTGGTGGAAACAAGGACAGACGCGCGTCGGCTTCCCGGCCTCCTGGCTCCTCTCGGGACGTAACGAACTCGCGCTGCGCTACGTACGCGGAGCCGGCCGCCCGTTGCCGCTCGAGATCCCGTGGATCGAGATTACGATCGACTACGCGCCGCTGGAAGGTGACGGAAGATAGGAATACGAGGCTTTGTCTCAAGACCGAATCAACCGGCCGCGCGCCGGCACATCGTGCCCCCTCTCCCGCTTGGAGGTCGTGCAGTTTTTAACCTGTTTTGAAATCGTGGTTCAGGGCTCGGCTTGGAGACCGATTCGGGGCGACAGGAAATGCCCACGCCATGGGGCGTGATTGCGAATCGATTGTTTTCCCGGGCCGAAGGTCCAGTCGTTTGCCTAGCCCAGGCCATCGGCCTGGGATTCTAGGCAAGAGTTTCCCCAAAGGGCCAACGGCCCGGTCGTTTGCGCGGCTAACTCAATCTCAACCGTGTCGTTGGTCAATCTCAATGCCGTGCTTCTTACAAATGGCTACCCTTCCAAACGACTTGCCCGCCGCTTGTCTCAAATGGCCGGGCCGTTGGCCCGGAGAGTACCGTCCGCCGCACCCGCCCGGAGACCGGTCTCATGGTCATTGCCCAAGTCCTTCATAGGGATCGATCACTTGGAACGAAACGCCGTAAACCCCAGTAGAATCGCTGCTTGAAAAGTGCACAACCTCCTTGTGGGAGAGGAAATGGGAGAGGGCCGGGGTAAGGATCTTCGAGTTCTTGGGACAAAGGCCAACTGTCACTCATTCCTTACGCCCCGCTGTCCATGGTCCACATGGCGAACGCGTGCTGCGCGTAGTAGTCGCCTCGCTCCGCGAGCGCGACAAGAAGCGGCGCTCGGATTCGTGCCCGACCGCGCGTGATTGCACGACTTCGCGACAGCGGCAAGTGCCAGCCGATACCTGCTGCACTTGCGGAGCAAGGCAGCTACTACACTTG
>CAZSOG010000077.1:3463-10458 GCA_964607555.1 uncultured Pirellulaceae bacterium
GCAAGTGCCAGCCGATACCTGCTGCACTTGCGGAGCAAGGCAGCTACTACACTTGGCAATCTTGACATAGATTGAGAATCGGATCAAATGAGAGCGTGTCGGGAGCCGGGACCACCGGAGCCACGGTTGATTGTATCATTGGTTGCCGGGCGCGATACAACTCGGCGCCGCGCCGACATTTTTGGCGTGGCACATTCCGAGCCGATCAAGGCAGTCGTTCCTTTTACTCTTTTTTCAGAAATCTGACAGACTATGCAAATCACCACAAGAATCTCAATTGTTGTTTGTCCGCTCGTCGTGGCATTGGCCGGTTCCGTAGGCAGCGCGGACGACAACACCTGGAAACTTCAGCCGCTCAAGTACAACCGTCCCGGCCTGAAGGTCGACCTTGGCGTGGGGTTGTGGGCGTGGCCGATGCCGATGGACTACGACGGCGACGGCGATATGGACCTGCTGGTTGCCTGTCCGGACACACCATCCAACCGCGTTTATTATTTCGAGAACCCCACGCAGGATCCCGCGATCAAGATGCCCGTGTTCAAGCCGGGTGTTCGCATCGGCAAGACGACGCACAATTTCCAGGTCAGCTATGTCGACGGGAAGCCGCACATTCTGAAGCCCGGCTTTGAGTTTCCACGCGATGCGCGGACGGGCAGATTCGACTTCGACCATCCGAAACGGATCTATCCGAAAACCAACATCCACGAAAACGGGGTGCGTGCCAACATGTGGCGGTACGTCGACTACGACGGCGATGGCGATCTCGATTTGATCGTCGGCGACGAAGACGGGCGCGTTGCGCTGGTCGAAAACACCGGGCAGTTGAACGGCAAGCTACCGATCTTCAGCGCGCCGGTTTATTTTCAGCAGTAGGCCGACACTCTGAAGTTCGGAGCGTTGGCGACCCCCTTCGTCCATGACTGGGACGGCGATGGTGACGAAGATATTTTATGCGGCAATACCGCGGGCTATATCGGCTGGTTTGAAAACCTCGGCAAGGCAGCAGACGGGTTGCCGAAGTGGGCCGCCCCGGTACGACTGATGGTTAAAGCTGCCGACGACTGTTCGGGACCCGCCAAACCGTTCCGGGTGCTGGCGGGAAAGAACGGCTCGATTCAAGGACCGTGCGAAGCGAAATGGGGTTACACGACGTTTTCGGTCGCTGATTGGGATGGCGATCAGGACCCGGACATTATTTATAACTCGATACTGTCGCGGATCCGGTTGCTCCGAAACGACGGCGGCATGCTGGTCGATACCACACTGGGAACCGGCGTCAGCGAGCCGTATCCGCGGTGGTATTGGTGGGCAACACGCACCAGCGGCGCGCTGACGCAGTGGCGGACAACGCCTGTTGCGATCGACTTTGACGCCGATGGCAAACTGGATCTGGTCGCGTTGGATCAGGAAGGCTACTTGACATTGCGCCCGGCAGGAAAACAGGCAAAGCGTATTTTTGTCGACGAGGACAACACGCCGCTGTGTCTGAATTCCCGATCGTGCGGCAGTTCCGGTCGAATCAAGTTGGCGGTCGTCGACTGGGACGGCGACGCGCGGTTGGACGTTCTGGTGAATTCGGAAAATGCCACGTGGTACCGCAACTGTGAAAATCGTGACGGCAAGATTGTGCTCAAGAAAATCGGCAACCTTGCGCGGCGGAACGTGGCCGGCCATACCTCGAGCCCTGCGGTTTGCGACTTCAATCAGGACGGCCAGCCGGATCTGCTGGTCGGCGCCGAGAACGGCAGGCTCTATCACATTTGGCACAAGGACTGCGTTCGCTACGAGGGTGAACGGCTGCGGGCCGCCGCGCCCCACTCGAAACCGGAACCGAAGTTCCCCGGTTTCGTGAGCGAAGAATTTGTATTTACCAAAGCACGTTTTGCCAGCTGCCATGCGTCGACGATCTGTGAAACGAGTCGCGGTCTGGTCGCGGCATGGTTTGGCGGCACGGATGAAGGCAACAAGGACGTTGGCATCTGGGTCAGCTACCACGACGGCGCGCGCTGGTCGGCGCCCCAGGAGCGGGCCAACGGCATCCAGCACAATGCCCTTCGATACCCGTGCTGGAACCCCGTGCTGTTTCAACCGCCGGGCGACGCGCCGACGCTGCTGTTTTTCAAAGTCGGCCCGCGCCCGGATAGCTGGTGGGGCGAGTTGATGGTGAGCTACGATCGCGGCCGCACGTTCCGCGCGCGGCGGCGATTGCCGGAGGGGATCGACGGTCCGGTCCGCTGCAAACCCATCCTGCTTGACAATGGCCGGACGTTGCTGTGCGGTTCTTCCACCGAATACGATGGTTGGCGCGTGCACTTCGAAACGGCCCGCTTGGCCGACGGTCAACCGAGCGGCGTCTGGAACCGCATCGGCCCGATCAACACGGCCGACCAGTTCAATGCGATTCAGCCGACGTTTCTTCGGCATGCGGACGGCAGGCTGCAGGTGCTCTGCCGAACGAAGGAGGGCATGATCGCAACGAGCTTCTCGGCGGATCGTGGCAAGACGTGGTCGAAGCTGACGGCCACGAACTTGCCCAACCCGAACTCCGGCATCGATGTGGTGACGCTCAGCGACGGCCGGTTCTTGCTGGTCTATAATCATCTCGGTTCCGGCAAGACCGGTTGGGGCCGCCGCGGCCTGTTGAACCTTGCGATTTCGACCGACGGGCTGCATTGGCACAAGGTGGGCGTTTTGGAGCGCGAGGCAAACGCCGAGTTCAGTTATCCGGCGGTCATTCAGACACATGATGGGCTGGTTCATATGACGTACACATGGAAGCGCCGGCGCATCAAGCACGTGGTCGTTGATCCCGCGAAGATCAAGGCCGGTGATCCGCTTGGCCTGGGCAACTGGGATTCCGCGAAATGAGCGTGCAGACATGTCAGGCGTTTGGAAGTTAACGCGTAGCCGTTCATTGCGCCAAGACACTTAACCGCAGATGAACGCTGATAGACGCTGATAATCGCGGAAGGGGGTTGTTTTCCTTTTCCCTACAAAGTGACGGACGATACCGCCGTGAGTCCTTCGATCCAAACCCACCAAGCTGCCTTGCCGCGGTGCGTGCCGGATGTTTCGACGCGGACGCGTGCGCCGGCTGGCCAACGCGATGTGCCGGCGCGCTTCCTGGCCGTCGCTTCGTCGAATGGCCCGATCCGTACGGCCAGGTTCGGCAGCGGCCGGTCGGAGTTGAACTTGAAAATGCCGGTCTTGCGATCATACGAGAAATCCACTCCTGCCCGCGCTAAACCGTTGCCGGCGGGAATCAGCACCTGGAAGTCCGTCACCTCGATGCCGGTCAACGGCTCCGGCACGCGTGGCATGATCTTGAGCGCGGCGGGCTTTGTGTCGTCGACCCCGGCACAGAGTTCAAGTGCATGCAGCGGTGGTCCCTGGTTCGCACCGTTGGTCAGATCACCAATACGATACCAGCTGCCGTCGGGCAGGATATTCGTGCCTTCGGGAATCATCCAAAGGTATTTGCGCCGATCGATGCCACGCTCGGCATCAACAAAATCCATGTTCTTGTCATAGGAGTATTTCGCGATATTGATCAGGATTGGTCCGGCGTCATCCAGCTGGTCGAGGATCAAGGCCGCCTTGGCCAGCCAGCCCATTCCATAGCCTATTGCCAGGGCGGGGGCGTGGCCGGTGCGCTGGGCCAGTTGACGCCGCAGCGTGTTGCGCGTGATCCGCGTCAGCTGCGGGTCCCAACGCAACGGATCGAGCCCGTCGTAGTAGATCGAAAACCATGCCTGAACGAGCGAATCCTGAAGACTAGGATAGACGGAGAAGCGACTTTGCTTCCACATCATGTTGCCGTGTTCGCCCACGGCCAGGAGGCGCACCATGCCGGCTTGCAAACGATCGGCATGCGCCCGCCAACGCTTCGCGTCTTTCGTCTTGCCGATGGCATCGGCGATCTGGGCCGAGCAGCGCAGCGCAGTCAGACAGACGTACGTCGGATACGGTTCGTACATGTTCGCATTGGCGTAGTTCCGCCGGATCTTGTCCCGGTCGGTATCGTGGTACCAATCGGCGACGCCGGTCAGCCGCAGGCCGTTGGGAGAATTGCCGCCCCAGCCCGTGGTTTCGCCTTCGCACCACATCACGTCCATGCCGGTATGGTCCATCAACCAGCAGACGAACTCGGCGTCGCGGGTCACATCCCAGCGGCTCCTGCCGTAGACCTCTTTGCGTGGTTTGGTCAACCAGTCACCGGTCGGGGCGCCGAGCATGCGCCATGCGACCCAGCGTGCTACCATGGTCGCACCGTGGCCGTCGGTCTCCTCATCGCCGGGGATCTCATTAATCTGCCACGGCGGCCCGCCGCCGGGCAGCACAAACGCCCAGTGGCTGGGCGCGCGCGGAACATGGCCAAGACCCGGATCTGCCGGTGCTGCGTGAGCGCATGGCGGCGTGGGACAAGACGCTGGTGCTGATCGATGAAGCCTCAGCCAACGCGGCGTTGTTGACTTACATGCACAATGCGTATGTCGATTTCAACCAATTGCTGAAGATCGTGCCTGCTGTGAAAGTGGGCTCGGCAACCGAAACGGCCTCCAAGGCACACGATATTTCAGTCGAGGATTTTCCGGGTGGTGTCGTGGCGAGTTTTCATTTGCAAAAAACGCGCGTGGACATCGAGTATGTTCCACTGATGATTGGGCGCGGGCGTGCGCAGGGCGAAGGACTTGCGCTGTACAAAATCCACACTGCCCCCCCCCGCACCGATCCGGTTGATGATCGGCGCGGGTGAATCGATCAGTCTCCTGCACGGTCCGTCCCCCCAGCTGAGATCCGACGTTGTCCAGCCGTTCATCGACGGCGTGCGTCTGGAGGGCAACACGGCGTTCGTGCGAAGCGGTAAAGAACGTTTTCCGGTTGCCATCCGAAGCGCGCGGAAAATCACGGTTGATGACGGTTCGGCAAAGCGACCAACATTGCAAGTGCAGATGGACGAGGGGGCCGGCTTCCTCCTGCTGGCGTACAGCGACAAGGAAGATCGTGCGGCCGCTCTGATCAAGAAGGATCCGGAGCCGTTACGAGCGCAAGTTGCCGCGTACTACAAACAGTTGCTGAGCAGCAGCCGTATTGAAACACCCGATCCGCAGATGAATCGGGCGTTTCGGAGCGCAATTTACAATCTCGAGTATAACTGGATTGCACCCCACCGACCACGGGGAAAGCAATTGACGCGCTTTGTCAGGCTGGAATTCTCCAGGAAATCACCGGCAGAAAACGAGATCGCATCTATGCTTACCGGGCCTACCTCGACGTTCTGGCCGAGGATACCGTCCCGACTCCCGATTAGAGGACGAGTGATACGATCTGTTTTCGAGGAATCACCAAGCTGCCATTAAATGCCGTGTCGATCCCCACGACCAATTCAGTACGATCGGTTTCATTTGTCGCGGCCACTGGCACGGAGATCATCGCTCGCAACTTGTCGTCGACCGATCCGTTCACAGGCTCATCTCTCCAAGATGAAATGCGGCGGCATGGCCAATCCGGATCGTATGCGAAAGTTTTGATGGGTACTTCGATCTGGCCGACTTGACTGCCTCGTCGAACGTCTCGCCGATAAAGTAATCGCCCGAATCCGGCTCGATCGCAATAAACTGATCGATGTGGCTTGCCTCCAAGCTCCTTCTTAGCCGCCCCTCGTAAATCTCTTTCGCTCGCGAAATAACGGACTTTGTTTCTTCGGACACCATAGTTCACCTCCGTTGGACAACTGCCCGGCAACACTGTACTATAGCCCCCTCGTCACGATGCGTCACCCGCGATCGTTTGCCATCCGAGAGGCGAATCGTACGCTGCAAGCGGTGCCGATGTCGAGCTTCGACGACGTGGCAAACAAATCGGTCAACCGGAGCGGCTACTATCGGAAGATAGCCCTGTTCTCACGTGCGCGGATTGGATGGACACAAGGTGGATTCCCGTCGGCGGGCAACCCCACGCATTGCGTGACGTGGCATTGTCCCAATCCATTGGCAACAAACGCATGCCATCGCCAGGGTCTTAGCGCTCCGTACGCTTGACTGACCTTATGCACAGGGCGCGCCCTTGTCATACGCCTCGTTCGGCATTATCATTTATGATAAGGAGGGAGGCCGTGCCATTTTACTTCTTCGTCTGGGACGGTGAGAACGAACGTCATTTGGACGAGCATGGCGTAACGCCCGAGGAGTTCGCCGAGGTAGTTTGCGACCCAGATCGTTTGGAAACGAGCCGGTCTTCGAAACGTCCGATTGCGTTCGGCTGGACCACCACGGGAAAGTACTTGGCCTGCGTCTATGAATTGTTGGACAGCGACACGGTTTATGCCATTAGTGCCTACGAGCCGGAGGAATGAGTCATGGTGCGAAAAGCGAAGCACATTCACCGCGAGTTGAGCGCCACGGAACGTGCCAAGGTGGTCGAGGCAAGGCGATTGATTCGGGCGGAAGAAGACGAGATTCGCCGGAAGGCCAAGCAGTACAAGCAGGAATACGACGACGTCCGTGCGACGATGCGCGAGGCAGTGCAGTTGCTCAAGAGCGAACGCATGCGTCAGGGCTTGAGCTTGTTGGACATTCAGCAGCGAACGGGAATCGAGCCTTCCAATCTGTCCCGTCTGGAAAACGATCCGTCTGCCAATCCCACGATTGCGACCCTGACCCGCTACGCCGAAGCACTGGGGAAAAAATTAGAGATCGTCTTGACCGATGCGGTCGGATCGTAGCGTCACGATGTCACGCCCCTCCCCGTGCACAACCCTCTTCGAACAAACTCGCGCGAGACTCGATGTACGCAACGGCATCCCGTGCAATAAATGACTGAATTCCCACGAGATCGGATTGAGCGGGTCCGGTCAACCCACGGGGCGGACCCCAATAAGACCCTCCCGACCACGTCTTGGAGCGGCGACGGGAGTTTCTCATCAAGGCCCTGTTCCACAAACCGGCGGCGCACGCGCCGGCCCCCCTCTTCTCCCCGCCCGCCGCTTCGCGGCG
>CAZSOG010000078.1:0-10421 GCA_964607555.1 uncultured Pirellulaceae bacterium
TCCTTCGGTCGCGCTCGCGCCCGTCGCTTGGAAACATGCGCGCACAGTGTGCGCATGTGGCAGCCGAAGAATCTAACAACGCGACCGACGTAGTGCGATGCAAAAACTTGACTCAAGATCGTCAAATATCCGCCCATAAGGGCTCTAACCGTGCCGGCACGCGGCGGGCCGTCTACTTGAGCGAAGCCGCCGATTTCTTATTCGTCTGTGGCTTGAGCACTCGATATCGGATATGCCGGAGCGCCCCACCCGTCTGCCAGGTTGCGAATCCAAACGGCAGACACGGCTCCATTTCCCAAGTCACTTCGAACTTGTGGTTCGCGCGGTCCAAGTTAACGAGTTCCTGGTCATCCAGCCAGACCTTGACTTGGGTGTCGGTAACGCGCACGCGAATACGGTACCAGCGGTCGTTCTGGAACTCGACCGACTGGCACGTTTCGTTATCGACGGCGCGTTCGCCGTCGATATTCGACAGCCCAACAACCCAGCCTCCCCACCCACCGAGTATCAAGGTCAGGGCGCCATCGCCAACAGGAAACGACATGCCACAAAAGAAGTCGCTACCCTCGACACGCTTGCCATCCAGCGTGACCTCGTAGTTGGATTTGGGCAGCTTGTGTTTCCAGCGTATGCCAGTCGCGGGTTGGCCTGTTCCGAGAACAAGGCAACCATCCTTGATTTCCACCTTGCCATGATTCTCATACTCCGCTTCCTTGTCGATCTTTCCTTCGACAATCTGCCACCCAGCGAGCGATTTCCCATCGAACATCGTTTTCCATGTAACGGATTTGGTATTTTTCTTCTTGCTCGGCTCCTTGGCGCCGGTAAGTGCCAGGGTGGCGAGCACGACAACGAGCGTCGATCCGACGATAGATTTCATGACATGATACTCCCCACATGAATTGAATTGCCGTCGCGATGACTTACATCAGGCGGCTCGATCGGTAGTGCACGCAGCCACAGGGAGCGGCGTGGATCACGCAGACTGATGCGCGCCGCCCCTGGTGGGACATTGTAGCAATTTCATCGGTGACCGGACGGACGGCGAAAATATTTTTTCACTTTTTTGATGGGTTGCCACCCTTTTTCGCGATTAGCTTAATAGGGGCCAAGCGAGTTCGGGCCGTGCGTGGCGCGGAAGGGGCCGTGGCCTCCGTGATGGTAAGGCGACGAACCACGACTGACGGTTTGGATCGGAGAGACGCATGTCAAGCCAGCCCGAAACGAGTCCCAACGAGCGGACCGAGCCGCGGCTCGGTCCGGGGCAGATTGTTGCCACCCAAGCGGCATTGGACGCGTTGGACGAGAGCCAGCAATCACCGCTCGAATTCCTGGCACGTCATCTACGTGGCGATTGGGGAAATGTCTGCCCAGAAGACGCCCGTTCGAATGACGAGTCGCTGGGCAGCGGAGCACGACTCATGTCCGTCTACGAGACACGGAACGGCACCCGGCTGTGGATCATCACCGATGCGGAGGACGAGCGGCGCGAACGTCGTTGCACGACGATCCTGCTGCCGCACGAGTACTAGCATTTTTTTATGGGGCGTCAACGCGGCGGGCAGGTCGCATGTTGCCGTATATGCAGCAAAAGCAGGAATCAGGCGGGCACGGTGCCGGCCTTCCATGAAACGCGGGCAAAGGGCCACTCGAGATCGAAAGGAGAACCTCAATGGCCAAACAATTATTTTTCTTTGTCGCGTGTTGTGCATTCATGGTTGGGACCAGTTCAGTCCATGCGCAACAACCCACCGAGTTGGTAGTCGTGGGCATGCCGAATCACGGCGTCGTGCGCATTTTGCCAGAGCATCGCGGACTTGTCTATGTCGGCACGGGTGACAGCCCGGATTCATTTTGCTTCGGCACGGTGGATGACCGCGGGGTCGGCTGCGTGGATGTGACCTTCGATCCGGTCTCCGAATGTGTCTCGATCGACTGTGAGGACTGGGGGGGGCCGACGGTAACGGAGTTTCGCTTGACGGCGCTAGGTGGCAACGGTGGCGCCAACGCGGACGCGGCACCGAGCGCGGACGGCACGCGCGCACCGAGCGCACGACGCGGGTACATGCTGATCATCTTCGTCGACCAGCCGGGCGATGGGGGCGACCGGGATACATGGGAAGGTCCCTGGTATCACCCGAGTGTCGGGCACGCC
This sequence comes from uncultured Pirellulaceae bacterium, assembly GCA_964607555.1. Taxonomy (GTDB): domain Bacteria; phylum Planctomycetota; class Planctomycetia; order Pirellulales; family Pirellulaceae; genus JAJSAJ01. Next base: position 2,156 of record CAZSOG010000078.1, read on the forward strand.
TTCGTGCAACTGGTAAACGGCGAAACCGGTGTGTCCCGGACGTTTGGCTTTTACGGGACGGACCCACTGATCACGCCGCTGAATCCCGCCAGTCCGGGCGAGATCCGAGATGACAGCACGCATTCCTGGGATGTCAAGCTGGAAATTGACATTAGCGAAGAGCAGTACCTGGAATTGCTCGAAGAGATCGTCGATGACACGATCAGTCCGCCGGAATATAACCTGAACGACAACAATTGTGTCGACTGGGTATTGGACCTGCTTCAGGAGATTGGACTAACGATCAACACGTCCGTGGGTCAGTGGCCATTTGGCAGCGGACACGATCCGGGTGATTTTGGCCAAGACCTCATTGGCCAGGGTGGCGAGAGGCACTAGGCGGCACCCTGGTCACGGTCTGGTCTTTCCTGCGACGCACCAGGCGCGACTTCTAACCGCGTCGCAATCACGGACGGGCAAGTCTGCCCCTTGCCCGTCCTTCCTTTTTTCTCTCTGGAAGGAGTACCGACAAATGAGCTTTCGCACCATGGTCACGCATTTCGGTGGTAGTCCGCGGGGCATCTTTACCTGGTTGTTCGCGTTTGGAATGTGGGGGGCCCTGGTGAACATAGGACAAGCGGGTGAGCACTGGAGTGTTTCCACGGCACGTCGCGAGATCGAAGAACTTGCCAAGACCGAGGATCCGAATCAGTTTGTCGCGCGGTACGCGTTGCTGTTCGCGCGCCATCACCTGGTCCCCGTACTGAACCGTGGGAAGTACACGCCGGCCGGGGCCGGCGCGGGCTTTGAGTTGGCGAAGACGGGCGTCATCAGTTTGCATGACGCCGAAGGGCGAGTTTTCGTTCCGAAAACAGCGACCTTCGTGCGTGCCGTAACCCGCAACGGTCAATGGAAAACCGTCGCTGAACAACCGGCCGCCCAGATCGTTGCCCTGCTGATCAAGACACGCAAGACGCTGTTCCTGCTGAATATGAAAACCGAGGCATTTGGCATTATCGAAACTGCCCCGGACGTCGGCGGTGAGGGCAACGGCAATTGACCGCGCGCGAAAAAAACCCGGCGATCAATCGATCGCCGGGCCGTTATGGGAAACATGCCAGCCTGCATGGCGGAGCGGTTGTTCGAACCAATGCAACGTGCCACGACTCTTTCGGTCAAGCCGCATGGCAGGCCGCCTTCGAACGCCTCCGCCAAAGCTGCATCGTTCAATACATGTCGTCGTAGCCGCCACCAGGAGGTGTCGCCGGGGCACCTTTTTCTTCCTTCGGCTTTTCCGCGACCAGGGCGTCGCTGGTCAGCAGCAAGATCGCGACGCTGGCCGCATTGCCCAGGGCCGTCCGGACGACCTTGGTCGGATCGATCACGCCAGCCTTGACCAGATCCTCGTACGTATCGGTCAAGGCGTTGAAGCCGAAGTTGCCCTTGCCTTCGGCAACTTTCTCGGTAACGATCCCACCATCCTCGCCGGCGTTTTGCGCAATCATGCTCAGCGGAGCCCGGCACGCACGGCGAACGATGTTATAGCCAACCACTTCATCCTCGGTCAAATCCGCGGCCGGTTTCAAGCTGGTCGATGCCCGGAGCAGCGCCACGCCGCCACCGGGGAGAATCCCCTCTTCGACCGCCGCGCGCGTCGCGTGCAACGCGTCTTCCACACGTGCTTTCCGTTCCTTCATCTCGCTTTCGGTGGCCGCGCCGACGTTGACCTTCGCGACGCCGCCGGCCAACTTGGCCAGGCGTTCCTCCAGCTTCTCGCGATCGTAGTCGCTCGTGGCGTTGTCGATCTCGCGCCGGAGCTGGTCGATGCGACCCTTGATGTCCGTGCTCTTGCCGGCCCCTTCGATGATCGTCGTGTTGTCCTTGTCAATAATCACCTTCTTGGCACGGCCAAGGTCACCGAGTGATACGGAATCCAACTTGACCCCGAGTGCCTCGAAGATCGCCGTACCGTTGGTTAAAATGCCAATATCCTCCATCATCGCCTTGCGCCGGTCACCATAACCGGGCGCCTTCACCGCACAACACTGCATCGTGCCCCGCAAGCGGTTGATGACCAGCGTCGCCAATGCCTCGCCCTCGATGTCCTCGGCCACGATCAACAGGGGCTTGCCCTGCTGAACGACCGCTTCCAACAACGGCACGAGGTCCTTGATGTTCGTGATCTTCTTCTCGAATACCAGAATGTACGCGTCTTCCAGCACGCATTCCATGCTGTTGGGGTCGGTGACGAAGTACGGCGACAAATAGCCGCGGTCGAACTGCATCCCTTCAACCCACTCAACTTCCGTCTTCAAACTCTTGCCTTCGTCGACCGTGATGACGCCGTCCTTGCCAACCTTCTCCATCGCGTCAGCCAAGAGATCACCGATCTCGCGGTCGTTGTTCGAGGCAATCGATGCAACGTTCGCCATCGCGCCCTTGTCCTTGACCTTGATCGACATGCCGTGCAACTTGCCGGTGATGTCCGCCACGGCCTTTTCGATGCCTTGCTTCATCTGGATCGGATTGACACCCGCAACCACGGCCCGTAGCCCTTCGTTGAAAATGGCCTCGGCCAAAACGGTTGCCGTGGTCGTCCCGTCGCCCGCCACGTCGCTCGTCTTGCTCGCCACCTCACGCACCATCCGCGCGCCCATGTTCTCGTATACGTCTTCCAGATCGATTTCCTTGGCGACGCTCACTCCGTCCTTGGTGACCGTTGGCGAGCCGAAGCTCTTCTGCAAAATTACATTGCGGCCTTTGGGACCCAGCGTCACTTTGACGGTACGGGCCAGTTTCGACACGCCGCGACGGATCGCGTCGCGCGCTTCTTGATCAAATGCAATGATCTTTGCCATCAGTGTTATACTCCCTGATTAAGGCTCGGCGGAATGCGACTCAGTCACTACCTGTTCCGCCCGTGTATTTGTATTGCCGGTGGTCCTCTTCCCGTTCGGGGTGATGCCGATGACCACGAGATCGAGTCGTCAGTCCAGGATCGCTAGTATATCGTCCTCACGCATCAACAATAACTCCTCGTTACTGACCTTGAATGTCTCACCCGCATAGCTGCTGAAGACGACGCGGTCGCCCACTTTTACCTGCAGCTGACTTCGAGTGCCGTTTTCCAGCAGCTTCCCGTCACCAACGCTGACAATGACGCCGCGCGCCGGCTTGTCTTTCGCCGTGTCGGGGAGAACGATGCCCCCCGCCGTCCGACCCTCGGACTCCTCGCGCTGAACCACCACCCGATCGCCCAGCGGTTGAAGGCGGATCTTGCTTGCGGATTTCTTCTTGGTCGCTGTCGTCATGTGTTACTTACCTCCTATCAAATCACTCGCATATTCGTCGTTCCGAGCCTGACCCGCGGTCACTGGACCGCGGGAGCTGTCACAATGCACACGGATCCCTTGCAGCCGCCTGTGGGGCAATTTCCGCGCCAATCGTGACAGGAATTGTCGAGTGGTCGTTTTTTTCCCGAGTTTGTGGCCTGACCATGCGCGACAGCGTACGCTCTAAGTGCCCGGTTTGGCAGTGGAGCCCCGCGTGACCTCGGGGTCGCTGTCATTTGGACAGATGTTTCCCCGCCAAACATATCTGGTCGATCCGCTTGTCCTGCCGGCGAAGTCGGCGCAGAATAGTAACCATTCGCCAGACTGTAAACGAATCCATACCGCGGCCCATGGTATTCGTTCACAAGCCGTGGCCCGCGCGAATACAATACCAGCCAAATGGATGTATATAGACCACCTATGAGAGCCGTGTGTCGGTTTCGTGGATCGAATGATTCGGAGTACGTCGCGCGGCGGTTTTCGGGACAGCGGCGCAGCGGTTGTTGCATGGAACCAGGAGTCTGTGTGTCCTGATATCCAAGAATCGGGTGTGATCGAGTCGGTCCGTGTTTCAATAATGCGAGGATGCGTTTTACGGGAGCAAGAGTCGTCCGAGTCGTTCACGACATCTGCTATCAAGGAACACTAATCTTCACTGATCAACACTAGTGATACCGCCCTGGAAAGTCTGCAACACGCAACATGAATCCGGCAGGTCGTAGAAAAGTCGAAGGCATTTTAAGATGAGGTATTCCAATATTAGCGAGGATTAGCGTCGATTAGTGTTCTTTTTCTTCTGGTCCGTGAACAGTTACGAGTCGTCCTATGCCAATTCAAGTTGCATGCAAATGTGGTCAGCGATTTACCGCCAAGGACGCCTTGGCCGGGAAGACCGTCAAGTGCCCCAAGTGTGGCCAACCGTTGAAGATCCCGACCGCGCGGGCCCCATCGACGCGGAGTGATATGGATGATGCCATATCTGATTTGTTGGATGAAGCGGGTTTACACGGCGGAATCATGCGTTGTCCCGGGTGTGGCACGCCGTTACCCGAGAATGCGGTGCTGTGCGTGAGTTGCGGGTATGATCTTCGGAAAGGGCACCGCATCAAGACGCGCGTCGGCGTGGAATCGGATCTTGACGAAGATGAAATGGCCAACTTGCCCGTACATGGTGTTCCGCAGTTGGATCACGCGGAGCGTGAGATTGCGCGCGATAAACTACAGCAGGCGCAATTATCGAAGGGGGTCCCATGGTGGGCCGTGCTGCTGGCTCTGTTGGGGCTGATCGGATTCGCGGCCGGGATGCTCAGCTTACCGCAAGACCGCGTAATGGACACTTCGGGCTGGGTCATGGTTGGCGCGGGTGGCCTGATTGTTTTCCTTTTTCTCATCCGTTTGATCATTATCGCGTTTCAGGAATCCTTCCTGATGGGAGTTCTGTTTCTGATCCCGCCGTTTCAGCTCTACTACATTGGCACGCGTTGGAATCGTTGTGCCGGCGTTGTACTCTACCTTGTCGGCGGGCTTCTCATTGCCGGAGTTGGCCAGGTCCTGCTCTTTTTCGCACCGATGATGAATGCCAAGGACGATGATACCACGGCAATGGCTCGTTTCGCGCGGCCGCTTGTGGTCGCATCGTGCGTCTATTCTCCAAGGAACATTTACGATGGCACAATACAACCGGCGCCAATTCATACGGCGGACTGCCGGGCAACTTGCATCGATTGCCGCGGTTAGTTCCGTGCCGGCGGCGCTTGCCGAGCCGACTTTATTCGGCGTGGACATGAACTTTCAGGTTGGTGCCTATTATTTCCCCAACTACCATGTCGATCCGCGCAATGAGGCGCGTTACGGCAAGGGATGGACGGAGTGGGAATTGGTCAAGGCAGCCCGACCTCGATTCGCGGGCCACCGTCAACCGCGCGTACCGACGTGGGGGTACGTTGATGAAGCGGACTCGGCCGTCATGGAAATGAAGATCAATGCGGCGGCCGATCATGGGATCGACTACTGGATCTTCGATTGGTACTGGTACGACGACGGTCCATTCCTGGATCGCTGTTTAGAACGCGGCTATTTTGGCGCGGCCAACAATCAGCGTGTCAAGTTCTGCTGCATGTGGGCTAACCACAATTGGGTCGAGATCTTCCCAGCACATCGTGGGAAAGCGCATGAACTGTTGTATCCGGGCAGCGTCACGCGGCCGACGTTCCAGCGGATCGTCGACCACGTCGTTCGGCGTTACTTCACGCACCCCGCTCATTTCTCGGTCGACGGGCGTCCCTACTTCTCCATCTATGACGTCAAACAGCTCATCGCAAGTTGCGGCGGACTTGACGCGACGCGACGCGCGTTGGATACGTTCCGTGAAGCGACGCGGAAAGCCGGTTTTCCCGGCCTCCATCTCAACGCGGTCATGTGGGGAGCGGCGTATCAAGACAAGCGGGGCAAGCAAGTGGACCATGCGACCGTCGTGCGCCGGTTGGGTTTTGACAGCGTGACATCGTACGTCTGGATCCATCATGTTCCGTTGCCCCAATTGCAAACCGATTACGGCGCGGTCCAGGAAAAGTATTTTGCGTATTGGGATCAAGCGCGGCAGATGTACGACGTCCCGTATTACCCGAATGTTTCGGTAGGCTGGGATCCGAGCCCACGGACCGACGTCGCGGACACGTACGGAAACTACGGCTATCCGTTCACGAATACGGTGTCCGGCAACACGCCCGAGCGGTTTCGGCAAGCACTGGAAGCCACCAGGAAGCGGCTGATTGCGCACGGCGGGCCGCACATCCTGAACATCAACTCGTGGAACGAATGGACGGAAGGCAGTTACCTGGAGCCAGACTCAACTTATCGGATGGGATACCTGGACGCCGTGCGCGCCGTGTTTGGAACAAAGTAACGAACATGACAGGAGCGAAGCATTGATCAAGATCGCAACCATTGTTTTGGCCTTGTTGACCGGTCTGACACAGGCGGCAGTTGCCCAACCGTATCGCGAGCACATCGAGTGGTGCGACATTTGGATCCCGGACGCGGACCAGCCGGATACGCCGCACGTGCTGTTGATCGGCGATTCAATTACGCGCAATTACTACGGCGGCGTCGCCAAACAACTTGCCCCCGACGCCACCGTCGCGCGGCTGACAACATCCCGATCGGTTTGCGATCCCATGTTTGTTGACGAGCTGCGTCCGGTCGTCGAGGGCTACCATTGGGCAGTGATCCATTTCAATAACGGGATCCACGGCACGGAATACAGCGACGCGCAATATCGAGACGCGTTTCGCAAGGTGGTCGAGTATCTCAAGAAGAGCGCGGGTCATGCGACAATTATCGTCACCCTGTCGACACCGCCGCGGCCTGGTAGCGACGCGGAGCGTGCCAAACAGATCCGCCATCGCAACGATATCGCTCTCAAAATTGCCAGACAACATGGTCTGCCGGTCGACGATTTGCATGCCCTTATGCTCGGCCGCGCGGACGACTACCGCGACATGTTCCATTTCAAGAGTGCCGCGGTCAGCCTTCAGGTCAAGCAAGTGGCGGGCATGGTTCGCAAGGGCCTGGACCACGACGAATGAAACGGATCAGTCCCGCGCGGGAGACGGCGCCTTAATGACATACCACGTCCAACTCGCCGCGGGCACACGGACCGACAGTGCGACCTGACCAAATCGATTGAGTGGATAAGTGGCCGGTTTGGCGTCGCCTTCTTGAATCGCGGCGGATTCGACGAGTCCGGTGTAGTAGAGTGGCACGTGGATTGTCTTGGTGATGGGCGCCCCGGTCGGGTTGAAGACTGTCAGCATGCCCCGTTGCGCGAGCTTCGGGTTCACGTGCAGCATCCAGTCCAGGTCGCGGCCGTCGGCGCGGCGGCCGTGGATCACATCGCTTTCCAGGATGTCACGGTAGCATTTGTACCACGCGACCTGCTGCTTCACCATGGCGCGCGTGCGATCCGTGTCATACAACCGCGGGCCACGGTAGCACGCTTGGACGCCGAGCGCCAGGTTGCTGTCCAGCATGGCGCGATAATGGTCCAGGTGTTCGTCCAACGGCTCGACGGTGGCAGCGGCACCGCCACCGTGATACTGCGTCAGCGGCACGAACATCCAGCCCATCGAGGGCGTCTTGGCCCACGTCCCATCGAAGATATTCTGGCGCGTGTGAATCAGCTGCTGCGCGCGGGGCAGTGACCAGTTCGTTTCCCGGTAACCCATGCCGCATTTGTTCGAACCGGCCAGAAAATAGTAGTCCGGTACGTTCAAATAGACGCCCTGCCCACGCAGCCATTTGTAAAAGTCCGAGATGATTCGCCACTGGACCCACTGCGAGTCGTCGAGCCCTTTTTGCAACGGCGGCCGTGGCGTCACGTCCACGTCTCCAGGATAGGACCCGTCGTGTTCAAAGACCGTGAACCCGGTCGTCTGGAACAGGTTGCGCAACTTGCCAAAATAGGTCGTGCCCCAGGTGCTGGTCAACGCGGGACATTGTCCGTGGGTCGGCTGCTGTCCGGGGGGACTGACGATCATACTTGCCGCATCCACGCGCCGCGATGACAATAGCGAATAACAGCCGATGTCGATTCCTCGCGCCCGCGCGTAATCGGCGATCGCACGCCACTGGCGCAAATAGTCCGGGTTCTCGTTTTCGGCGTTAAAGCCGCTTCCGAATGACAGGATGAGCATCTCGAAACCCACGTCGTGACACTGGTCGATTGCCTGCCTGACCGCGTCGGGGCGTGCCGAACGCATGTGCATCATCAGCGGGTTCTCGGTGACCCACGGCGCGATCGTCCGGTACATTTTGCGCAACGCCAAACCACGGCGTTCCCGGTCGCTACTATCGTAGGCAAGTTCGAACACGCGAAAGCTCGCGAACGTCTTGCCGGGCGCGACTGTCTGGTCTGGTCCATAAGTCGGCTCGACCACCAACAGGCACGGGCTTTC